>JAGXBH010000022.1 GCA_018971185.1 Acidobacteriota bacterium | reverse complement strand
CCCCGGCGAGGTGTCGACCAGCGACCTAGCCTGAATGCATGAACTCCACCGCGGCGTGGCACGACACGATCGCGATCGTGTGCGCCCTGTTGACCGCCCTGGCCAACGGCTTCGGCGTCACGGCGCAGCACATCGCGAGCACGTCCTCTGGACCGCACCAGCGCGGTTGGCGTCTCGTCGTGCACCTGCTGCGCCACCCGCTCTGGCTCGTCGGCTGGTTGGCGATGGGGGGGTCTCTGTTGTTCCAGTCCCTGGCACTGCACTTCGCCGCGATGTCCCTGGTGCAGCCGCTCCTCGTCTTTGAGTTGGCGCTCTCACTGGTCCTGCGCCGAGCGTGGCTGCGTCAGTTCGTCCCCGCGCGGGCGTGGACGGCGTCGCTCGTCTGCGCCGTCGCCCTCGGGACCTTCCTCGTGGCGATGACGCGCGCGAGCGTCTCGACGTCGAATTCGCTACGTTGGACGGCGCCGGGGGTATGGACCGGCGTGGTGGTCGTCGCCTTGGTGCTCCTGGGCACTTGGGGGTCGCCCGGGCGTCGCGCGGCGATGTGGGGGAGCGCGACCGCGGTGCTGTGGGCCCTCGAAGCCGCCTACATCAAGGAGTGCACCGACCTGATCACGCGAGGGGGATTCGCTGGCCTCCTCACTCGCTGGCCGTTCTACGCCTTCATCGTCTGCGGCGTCGCCGGTCTGTTGAGCGAGCAGACCGCGCTGCACGTGGGCCCCCTGCGCTCCTCGCAGACGGCCATCGTCATCATCGACCCGATCCTCAGTGTCGTCCTGGGTGCGTGGATCTTCGGCGAGCACCTCGGCGCGACCTGGTCGTGGCGGATCGTCGCCTCGCTCGCACTGGTGGTCTCGCTCGTCAGCGCGCGTGAGCTCATCAAGGCGACGCCCGACACGATGGAGAGCTCGCTCGGGCCGGTACCCCCCCTTCGACGAGGTGACCGCGCTCGAGGGGAATCGCGCCAGTTGCCCTAGCCATTAACGTTGATACGAAGATGCTATGAGATCGAACGCCCTACGTCCCACTTCGTCACGTCGTGCGTCACCCCGCTCGAGACGAAGCCGTCGTCTCGCCGCGGTGCTCTTGTCGGTGGGTGTCGGCGTGACGGCGCTGACGGCGACCTCCGGCGCCGCGACCTCACGCGTGGCGCGGGGGATCTCCACCCCGGCCCCGGTCTGTCAGAAGGTCACTGCGTCGAAGACCACCTGCGTGACCTGGTCGGTGCGTGACACCTGGGCGGGGCACGGGCCCGTGGTCGCCCTTCTCGACTTCCATCCCCTGGGCCAACCGGCGGGCGTCGTCGCCTACGCCGGGTGGATTCGCACCGCGGCGACGATACTTGGGCTCTACCCGGGCTACGAGGGTCCCGGCGTCACCACTCAGCCACGTGGTCCCGAGGCGGTGCCCTCGTCGGGGATCGGCCGCCTGCTCGCCACCTTCAACTCGGGTTTCTACGAGCACGACGCGGCGGCGGGCTTCTACACGAATCACACCTTGTACTTCCCTATGGTGAAGGGCTTGGCGACCGTGGTGCGCTACACCAACGGCACGGTCGGCATCACTCAGTGGGCCGGTGGTCCCAATCCCGGACCCACGGTCTTGATGGCCCGTCAGAACCTGCCGCTCCTCGTCGATAACTCCGTCGCCACGCCCGCGACGGCGAACGACTTCGCCTGGGGGCTCACGTTGTACGGGGCGCCGGCCGTGTGGCGTTCGGCGCTCGGCATCGACAAGAACGGCAACCTCATCTACGCCGCCGCCCCGGCGCAGACCGCGGCGTCGATGGCCGCCATCATGGTGCAACTGCACAGCGTGCGCGCCATGGAGCTCGACATCAATCCCGAGTGGCCCATCTTCGTCACCTACGCCGGACCGGGAGCCCGTAGTCCGAGCCTCGACGTCGCCAACCCCAATCAGATCCCCAACCGCTTCCTCTACTCGAGCACCAAGGACTTCTTCGCGGTCTTCCTGTCGCGCCATCCCGGTGAGGCGCAGCCGTGGTAGGGCGCCACGCCCGCACGCCGACTCGCTCGTCACGTCGATGGTGGCTGAGCTCGTTGGGCGCCGTGCTCATCGCCGGCGTCGGGACCGGCACCTACGTCATCGACGCGACGACCACGACGACGTCGACGACCACCACCACGACGACCGTGGTACCCACGACCACGACCACGACGCGGCCCGCGACCTCGAGCTTCACGCTCTCGGCCGTGGGCGACACCGACCTCGGCAACACGCCCCAACTCCCCGCCGACCCGGCGGCGTACTTCGCGCCGGTCAAGGCCGCGCTCGCGGCCGACGTCGTCTTCGGCAACCTCGAGGGGACGATGACCAACGCCACGACGTCCAAGTGCGCGACCCCCTCGAGCGTGTGCTACGCCTTCAAGGTGCCGCCCTCCTTCGCTGCGGTCTATCGCGCCGTCGGCTTCAACGTCCTCAACAGCGCGAACAACCACTCCTACGACTACGGGGCCCAGGGCGAGGCCGACACCTCGGCGGCTCTTAAGGCCGCCGGGATCGTCCAAGCGGGACTGCCGGGTCAGATCGGCATCATCCACACCCACGGGGTGACCGTGGCGTTCGTCGACTTCGCTCCGTACTACCTGACGAACAACCTGCTCGATTTTGCGCAGGCCGCGCGCTTGATCGCACAAGCGAAGCGCGAGGCCCAGGTGGTGGTGGTCTACATGCACGCCGGCGCCGAGGGACCCGACGCGGCGCACGTGACGCGAGCGACCGAGACCTTCTACGGAGAGAATCGGGGCAACCCCTACCTCTTCGCCCACGCGGCCATCGACGACGGGGCCGATCTGGTGATCGCCAGCGGTCCGCACGTGTTGCGAGGCATGCAGTGGTATCGCGGGCACCTCATCGCCTACAGCTTGGGCGACTTCACGAACTACGACGCGTTCGCCACGGTGGGGGATCTCGCGCTCTCGGCCATCTTGCACGTCACGATGAACTCGCGTGGCGTGGCGACGGCGGTCGCGATCACCCCGCTGAGCATCGAACCCGGCGGGCAGGCGGTGGTCGATCCCTCGCACGCGGCGTGGGGGTTCATGAACCAACTCTCGACCCAGGACTTCGCCGCCAGTGCCGCGATCATCGGGGCGAGCGGTCGCGTGGCGATACCGGCGGGCGCCTAGCACCCTCCGGCGGGTCCGGCGATCCCGCGACCGAGGGAGGGGAGGTCGACGGTGCCGACGTTGCGTGGCCGGGGGTTGGGTCCCAGGTGCACCACGTACCACACGCCGCGCCAGGAGATGAGTGACGCGACGGCGACGGACCTGACCACTCCCTTGGTGCGATAGACCAGGCGTGTGCGCGGTAGGTACCAGTACCCGATCGAGTTCTCACACCACCCGGGCTGGATCCACTGGGCGTCGCGAGGGTTGGCGTTGACGCCCATGAACGTCGCGGGACCGTTCGCCAGGACGTGGGTGCGATACGCCGCGAGGTCCAGGGAGAAGAAGGCGATCAGCCGGAACTGGTAGTCCGAGGCCGGCGCGGCGATCCGCCCCGTCTTCATCGCGACGTAGGCGGACTCGGGGAAGAACAGACGTTCCGCCGACGCGAGCGAGTCCCCGACGATGTCGTGGAAGAGGACGGCCATCCGTCGCGTGAGGGCGGACCCGAACGGCGGCTCGACGGTCTGCGCCAGAGTGTGACGTGGCGTCGCCGCCGCGAGGGGCGCCGGAGTGACGAGCATCGTCACCGTAACCAGGACGAACGCCACACGACGCACCACGCTGACCCTGGAGCGCTCCATCGCCTCAGGATACTTCGCCAGAGGCGACGGCCAGAGGCGACGGCCAGAGGCGACGGCCAGAAGCGACGGCCACGGGCGAGGCCCGTCACCTCGATGGTTCTCTCCACGCGCGCGGTGCGTCGGCGTCGAAGTGGTGGGGGGACCCTTGGCTAGGGTGGAGGCAACAAGGAGTTGACCCATGTCCCATCTCAAGCGACGTCTCGTGAGCGTTGCGGCCGTCCTCGCGTCGCTGAGCGTGACCTCGGCGTCGCTGACCCTCACCTCGGCGCCCGCCGGAGCGAGCGCGCCGACGTCGGTCGTGACGGGCATCCTGGCCCACACCGACGCCTACCTCACCCACCTGCGGACCTACTTCCTTTGCAGCTCCGCCAAGTGCAAGGCGGAACGATCCACCTTGCTCAAGAGCGCGCAGTCGTCCATGAGCGCTCTGTTGGCGCAGGAGAAAGTGGCCGCCAAGGCGGCGGTGGCCCCGAAGTACCGCGCGAGCCTCGACCTCTTCGTCGGCGACGTGCGCAGTCTCGAGGCCTCCTTCCACGAGTACTTCATCACCACGTCGACGGTCACTCTGTCGGGCCTCGTCGGGAACATCTTCTATCTCACCTCCGACGTGGGCTCCGACGTCAACGTGATGCGCGCCGCGTCCACCAACACTGCGGTGACCTTCAAGCTCTGGGTCGAGGGCGAGGCGGCGACGTTGGTGGCCATGCAGACCGACGCCTCCGCGCTCCAGTCCTCCACCGCCACCAAGTCGATCGGCATCTACGCCAATCAGCTCCTCGAGGCGGAGGCCACGTCGATGGCCGCCCACGCCAACGGACCCAACAAGTCGTTCAACAACCTGCTCAAGAACTTCGCCCATAACCAGCAGAGGATCTCGCGCAGTGAGATCCTCTTCCTCCAGGGAAAGAAGGCGCCGATGACCGAGACCCAGGTGGCGAACCTGAACGTCACGGTGGCCGCCGAGTTCGCCTCGCTCATCAAGGTCGAGACGGCGCTCGTCAAGAAGAAGTAGCGCTCGGCGGACGAAGGAGCATCGATGCGCCAAGCCCTGCTGGTGATGGACATGCAGAACGGCATCGTGACGCGTGTCGGTGACCGGGCGCCCGCGCTACTGGCGAACCTCGAGCGGGCTCTCGCGGCGGCACGCGAGCGCGCGACGCCCGTCATCTTCGTGAGGGTGGCCTTCCGGCGCGGCGCACCCGAGATCAGCGAGCGCAACCACTCATTCTCCGCGCTGGCGGCCGGGGAACCGATGGACGAGGACGCGGAGTCCACGCAGATCCATCCGCGACTCACGCCGCGCGAGAGCGAGCCGTTGGTGACGAAGCGGCGCGTCAGCGCCTTCACCGGGTCGGACCTGGAGGTGATCCTGCGCTCCTTCGACGTCGACCACCTGGTGCTCACGGGCATCGCGACGAGCGGCGTGGTGCTCTCGACCATCCGTCAGGCGGCCGACATGGACTTTCGCCTCACCGTCCTCGCCGACGGGTGCGCCGACGCTGATCCCGAGGTGCACCGGGTTCTCACCACAAAGGTGTTCCCTCGTCAAGCGCGCGTGGTGAGCGTCGACGAGTGGATTGCGGTTCCCTAGATGACGTCACCTCGGGTCGTGTGCCTGGATACCGTGATGATCGACTTCGCATTGATCGTCGACGCCCTGCCCCCGCGCGGCGGTGACGCCCTGTCCTCGCGGCGCCTCGTCACCGCGGGCGGCGGCTTCAACCTCATGAGCGCGGCGCGACGTCAGGGGGTGCACGCCCAGTACGTGGGCCAGCTCGGCGTCGGCCGCTTCGCCGATATCGCGCGCGACATCCTGGTGCGCGAGGGAATCGACATCGCCCTGCCCCCACGCGGCGAGCTCGACCTCGGGGTGTGCGTGGTGCTGGTGGACGCGACGGGCGAGCGCACTTTCGTGACCTCCCCGGGCGCGGAGCTGACGATCCGCGCCGAGGACCTCGACGCGCTGGCGTTCGCTCGTGGCGACGTCGTCTACGTCTCGGGTTACAACGTGGTCTACCCCGAGGTGGCCGACACCGTGAGCGGTTGGCTCGCGGGGTTATCGCGCGAGGTGCGGGTGGCCTTCGACCCGGGCCCTCGAGGGGCTGACATCGATTCCGCGGTCGTGACGAGGGTCCTCGCTCGCACGGACTGGCTGCTGTGCAACGCCGCCGAAGCGCGACTCCTGAGCGGACTGAGCGACGTGGAGCGGGGTGCGCGTTCCCTCCTCGATCACTGGGGAGTGGAGCGCGTGGTGGTGCGTGACGGTGCTCGGGGCTGCGTGGGCGTGACCAAGGAGGGGGCGATTGCCGCGCCGGGTTTCGCGACGCGGGTGCTCGATACCAACGGCGCGGGCGACGTGCACAACGGCGTGGTCATCGCCGAATTGATCAGGGGGACTCCGGGGGAGGAGGCGCTGGTGCGCGCGAACGCCGCCGCGGCGATCGCCATCTCGAGTTTCGGGCCCGCGACCTGCCCCGGTCGCGCGGAGGTGGACGCGCTTCTTCAGAGCCAACCCCACGGGGTCACGCGGCTCTAGCTCAGAAGTAGTTCTCGCCGAGTTCCTCGCTCCAGCGCGGCGCGCGCACCTCGCCGCGCGGGACGCTCCAGTGGAAGACGGGCTTGATGTCGAGCACCGGGGTGCCGTCGATCCCGTCGAGGCCGCGTACGCGCAAGGAGCGCTCGTGGACTTCGTCGAGCTCCACGGTCGTCAGCAGGATGCGATTGGGGCGGTCCTTGTTACGCTGGGCGAACACTCCCACGTCGGGCCACGACTGATTACCGCGCGGGTGGCGGTGCCAGGGTGCGGGGGGCACATCCTCGGCCCAGTCGGCGAAGAAGACGATCTCGACGTGACTGAAGTCGCTCAGTCCCCACAGCGCCTCGCTCGGGACGTCGGCGGCGAGCTCCACCGTGCTGACCACATCGTCCCAGTTGTCGTCGAGCGCCTCGCTTCGCTCGTTGCGGATATAGGCCACTGCGCGCACACTGAGGTTCATGGGACTAATCTAGTGAACCGCGTCGCGTCCGGGCCGTGAGAGTCACCCCAGGCGAGCGTCGGCACGACGAACAGGGATGAGATGGCCGAATTGACCTTTACCTACGGTACGATGGCGGCCGGCAAGTCCACTCTCGCCCTGCAACTGTGCTGGCAACTGCGCGAGACGCGTTCGGACGTGGCCCTGTGGACCTTCGGTGATCGCAGCGCCGAGGGCATGGTGACGAGTCGAATCGGTATCGAGGCGCACGCGGACGCCATCGAGCCGGGCGAGGACCTCGGCGTCCACGTGGCCCGACTCCTCGAGGACACCATCAGGATCCTGGTCATCGACGAGGCCCAGTTCGCCAGCGTCGAGCAGGTGGACCAACTGGCGGTACTGGTCGACGAGCACCACCTCGACGTGCACGCCTTCGGCCTGTCCGCGGACTTCCTCTTGAACATCTTCCCCGGCTCCGCGCGACTCTTCGCCATCGCCGACCGGGTCCAGGAGCTCCCGCTCACTTCGACGTGCTGGTGCGGGGAGAAGGGGCGCTGCAACGCGCGCGTGATCGACGGCGCCATCGCGCGCGCGGGCACCCAATTCCTCACCGGCGACGTGCACCAGGGGGTGGTCCACTACCAGGTGCTGTGCCGACGCCACTACCGACTCGGACAACTCGGCCCCCCGGCGTGAGCCCTGTCCGCAGGGCGACCCCGGAGTACTGGGTGGCCCCGACCCGTCGCGGGTGAGTCCTCGCGAGGACGCGACGGGTTAGAAGAAGGCCGAACAGAGTTCGTAGATGTCGCGCGGCACCTGACGCTGTCCGTGGGCCACCGTGCTCAGGGGGGTGAGGACCACCTCGTTGCCGCGCACGACGGGGATCACGCCGAAGGTGCCCGCCGCCACCGCGTCGTAGGCGGCCGCGCCCACGCGCGTGGCCCAGATCCGGTCGTAGGCGCTGGGGCTCCCACCACGTTGGAGGTGACCGAGCACCGTCGTACGCACCTCGAACCCCCCGAAGCCGTCGATCTGGCCGGCGAGGAACTGACCGACGCCCCGCGTCGCCAGACGCACGCCGCCGATCCCCTCGGTCGGCACGCCGTTGGCCTCGGTGCCGCCCAGGGTCTCGAGGTTGATCCCCTCGGCGACCACCACGATCGAGAAGCCGTAGCCCTTGGAGCGACGCGTCACCAGGTGGTCGATGATCTGATCCATGGTGAGGGGGAACTCGGGGATCACGATGAGGTCGGCCCCGCCCGCGAGGCCACCCATGGCCGCGACCCAACCGGTGGCGCGTCCCATGGTCTCGACCACCATCACGCGGTGGTGCGAGGCCGCCGTGGTGTAGAGGCGGTCGAGGGATTCGCACACGATCGACACCGCGGTGTCGAAGCCGATGCAGTAATCGGTGCCGATGAGGTCGTTGTCCAGGGTCTTGGGCACCCCCACGACCGGCGCGCCGTGCTCGGCCAACCAGTTGGAGATGCGCTGGGTCCCGTCGCCGCCGATCGCGACGAGGGCGTCGAGGTGCGCCTCCAAGGCGGTGAGGACGCGTTCGCGCCCGCCGGCGGGGTCGTCGAGGTTGTAGCGCGCCGTGCCGAGCAGCGTTCCGCCCTGACCAAGGATGCCCCCGAAGTCACCGACCTCCAGTCGCCGTCCGGCGTACTCGTCGGCCAGGCCCGCCCAGCCGTTGGCGATGCCGATCACCTCGTGCCCGTCACGGGTGGCCATCTGCCCGATGGCCCGGATGGCCGCATTGAGCCCAGGGGCGTCACCGCCAGCGGTCAGAACACCAATACGCATCGACTTCCACCTTGCCGTTCACTACCCCCACCGGACACTTTAGGGCAATTCGACTTCGCGTCCGGGTGGTGAAGTCGACCGTGACGATGGCGAGTGGGACGCTCGCGCGCTCGCGGCGAATCCGGTAGCGTCGCCCTCGTGGAGATCGAACTGCGCGGGATCGAGCGTGACGAAGTCGCCGCCGCGGTGGCCCTGGTGGTCGAGGGCACGCTGCGCGACGCGCGCGAGGAGGACCCCTCTCGCCTCGAGGACTACTGGGCGGCCGTTCTCGAGACCCGTGCTCGTGACGGCGAGGTGTTGGTGGCGATACGTGACGGCGAGGTGGTGGGGATGTGTCAGATCGTCATCTTCCGCCACTTCCAGCATTCGGGCGGCCGCTGCGCGGAGCTCGAGAGCGTGTACGTGCGCGGCGACGTGCGCGGACAGAGTGTGGGGGCGCGCATGATCGCCCACGCCGAGGACTTCGCCCGCGCGCGGGGTTGCTACCGCGTGCAGTTGACCAGTCGTCACGAACGCCGCGACGCGCACCGCTTCTACGAGAGGCTGGGCTATCTGCCCGTCGCCCAGGGCTACAAGAAGTCCCTAGTCGAGGGACACCTCGCGTAGGTCGCCGTCGTCGACGTTGAAGACGAAGCCCCGCACGTCGCTGGTGTCGACGAAGGGGCTCTCGCGCAGCGTCGCCACCGTGGAGCGCACGTCGGCGTCCACGTCACGGTAGGCACCGAGCCGAAAAGGGGCGCGACGCCCGACCGCGGCCTCGAGCTGGGCCTGCATCTCGTCCTCCTCGAAGGCCTCGAGGCCACAGCGCGAGTGGTGCACCACCATGATCGAACGGGTGCCCAGCAGCCGTTGGCTCAAGAGCAACGAACGCACCGCGTCGTCGGTGGCGATCCCCCCGGCGTTGCGGATGAGGTGCGCCTGACCCAGGTCGAGGCCCAGCGCCCCGAAGAGGTCGAGTCGTGAGTCCATGCACGTCAGGACGGCGAGCTGGAGAGAGGGGGCGGTGGGAAGCTCGCGGTGACCGTGGCCCTGGAGGTAGACGCGATTGTGTTCGAGCAGTTCGTCGACGGGGTTCATGGCCCTAGTCTAGGAACGACGGCGATTTTCTCGCCCGACCTAGAGGAGCACCGGTGCAACATTCCCACGAGGTCCGAGAGGAGT
Source organism: Acidobacteriota bacterium (assembly GCA_018971185.1). Taxonomy (GTDB): domain Bacteria; phylum Actinomycetota; class Acidimicrobiia; order Acidimicrobiales; family RAAP-2; genus RAAP-2. The sequence continues at coordinate 17,621 of JAGXBH010000022.1, read as the reverse complement.
TACGCGCTCCGGCCCTCGCCCTGCGTGGCCTCATCCCCGACGTCCTGCGCGGCTACGCCGACATGTCGCGCGCGGCCATGGCCCCCGGCGAGATCACCACGGCCACCAAGGAGCTGCTGGCCCTGGTGATCGCGGTGACGCGCGAGTGCGACGGCTGCATCGTGTCGCACTCTCGTTCGGCGGTGCGCGCGGGCGTGACCCGCCAGGCGGTGGCCGAGGCCATGGGCGTGGCCATCATGATGAACGGCGGGCCGGGCACGGTGTGGGGCCCGCGAGCCCTGCGCGCCTTCGACGAGGCGACGCTCGACATGGCGAAGGACGCGCCCGCGGGCTGAGGATCGACGACGTCGGGCACGAGTCGGCACTTTCACGGCAGAATGGGGTGGTGAGCCCACTCTCGGACTTAGAACGTGCGTCGCGCCTGGGCGCCTTGCGCAACCTCCTCGACCTGATGCGACCGGCGGTGCAGGCCGACGGGGGCGACCTGGTGCTGGTACGCGCCGACGTGGAGGAGGGCGTGGTCGAGGTCCAACTGCAGGGGGCGTGTTCGAGCTGCGCGATCTCCTCGGACACCTTACAGGGCGGCGTGACCAGGATCCTGAAGGATCGACTCTCGTGGGTCACCGAGGTGATCGGTGGTCTCGACGACACCCTCGACCTCGAGGCGTCGTCGTCACTGGGCATGGGTGGGTACGTTCCGCGCTACCGCGGGGACTAGTCGCGCCGGCCGTCCTCGACGAGTCGTCGCGTCGAGCCATTGCGCGTGATGTGAGGGCTCGGCGATAGAGTTCTTGGACCATGACGTGTTGCTCTCTGATCGGTGTGGCGCGCTCGCGCGACGGACGCGGTTGTCGTCGGTGACCCAGTCCGACATCGCGGCGGCCACCGAACGCTCCTTCACTCCGGCGGCCACGCGCGTGGTGGACGAGATGGTGCGACTGCTCGGCGAGTTGGACGTACACGACATCCGTGTCGGTGACCTCGCCCGTCGCGCGGGCGTCGCGATCCCGACGATCTACTACAACTTCAGCTCGCTCGACGACATCATCGCCGAGGCCACCGTCGTCTGGGTCCGACGGTTCCTCGATCCGCTGATGCGCGCGCTCGACGAGCTCGAGCAGGCGATCGAGAACGACGACGCCCCGGCCTTCGCGACGGCCGCGACGCAGCTCATCGAGTGCTACTGGTCCGAAGAGACCATCTCCGGGGTCCATCGCAGCGCTCCGCTCATCGCCTACTTCCGCCAGGTCGCCCCCGAGGACCTTCGCCTACGAAGGATGCAGGCGCGCATGGTCGGCGGCCACATCGCGGCGCTGAGCGCGGCGCAGGCCAAGGGTTGGATCGACCCCGCCGACGACGTCGGGGCCTTCGTCATCATCCACTGGACCTGCGTGTTGGGCCAGGCGGTGTTCCACCACCCCTCCTTCGGCCCACTGACCGCGATCGACTTCAGTCAGGGGGTCGGGCGCCTACGCTACCGCACGACCCTGAGCGGGGACATCGGCCAGATGAGTCTGAGGACGTCGGACCCGCTTCCCTGAGCGGAGCGGCCCTCTGAGGTCGCTGGCTGTCGCGCACTTGTGCGCCCGGAGGGCATCGGCGAGAATGAACGTTCGACCTCCCGAGAAAGTTGGACCGTGCCGCCTACCCTTCGACAGTTCGTCGCCGCGACGAGGGAGTCGTGGGCGCGCTCGAGGACCATCGAGGTGCCCGGCGCCCGAGCCGCGGCCCCCGCGCGTCCGGGGGGGCTGCGTATCGCGTTCCTGGTCTACCGCGGCAACCCGCAGTGCGGGGGACAGGGCGTCTACACGCGCCACCTGACGCGCGAGCTGGTGCGACTGGGCCACCAGGTCGAGGTCTTCGCCGGCCCGCCCTGGCCCGAGCTCGACGAGGGCGTCGGATTCACCCCCGTGCCCGGCCTCGACCTCTACCGCGAGCCGGACCCCTTTCGCTGGCCGGCGCGCCGCGAGTTCCATTCGTGGGCCGACCTCGGTGAGTTCCTGATCATGCTGTCGGGCGGCTTCGGCGAGCCCTGGGCCTTCGCCCGGCGGGTCCGCGCGCTACTACGCGCGCGGCGCGACGAGTTCGACGTCGTCCACGACAACCAGTGTCTCGCGACCGACATCGCGGCGCTGGCCCGTGACGGCTGGCCGCTACTCGCCACGCTGCATCATCCCATCACCGTCGACCGCGCCATCGCCCTCGAGCACGCGACGACGCGCACCCAACGCTTCGCCACGCGGCGATGGTACGGGTTCTTGTCGATGCAGGTACGCACGCTGCGCGAGCTGCCGGCGGTGCTGACCGTGTCGCACAATTCCAAGTCCGACATCCACGAGCAGATGGGCGTGGCGCGCGAGCGACTCACCGTCGTGCCGGTGGGCGTGGAGCACGACGTCTTTCGCCCCTACGACGACGTCGCGAAGCGGCCGGGTCGCCTGATGGTGACCACCAGCTCCGACGTGGCCATGAAGGGCCTCGTCCCGCTGCTCGAGGCGGTGGCCAAGTTGCGCACCGAACGAGACGTTGACCTCATGGTCATCGGGCGCCCCCGTCGCGGGGGTCGCGTCGCCACCGCCCTCGAACGCCTGGGACTCGAGGACGTCGTGACCACGGTCTCGGGGGTGAGCGACGAGGAATTGGCGCGACTCTACGGCGAGGCCGAGGTCGCGGTGGTGCCGAGCCTCTACGAGGGCTTCTCGCTCCCGGCGATCGAGGCGATGAGTTGCGCCGTGCCCGTGGTCGCCACCACCGGGGGCGCCCTGCCCGAGGTGGTGGGTCCTCACGGCGAGTGCGGCCTGCTGGTCGAGCCGAACGACCCCGACGCGCTGGTGGCGGCGATCCGCACGTTGCTCGACGACGCCGCGTTGCGCGCGCGCCTGGGAGCCAACGGTCGACGCCGCGTGATGCGCCGCTTCACCTGGGAGGTCACCGCTCGCGGGACCGCGGCCTGCTACGACGCCGTCGTCCACAAGGGTGACCTGCCCGCCGCGATGGACTTCGCCTGATGCTGACCGCCCGCTACGACCGTCTGGGAGTGACGACGGGTGACGCGGTGCTCGACCTCGGGTGCGGCTTCGGGCGTCACGCCTTCGAGGCCGCGCGCCGTGGCGCCACCGTGGTCGCCCTCGACGCGGGTGCCGAGGAGGTGCGCGGCGTGGCCGCCACCTTCGCCGCGATGGTCGCGGCCGGCGAGCTCGGCGAGGAGACCCGCGCGGCGGCCGTGCAGGGCGACGCGCTGGCCCTGCCCTTCGCCGACGGCGCGTTCGACCACGTGATCTGCTCAGAGGTCCTCGAGCACATCCCCGACGACCTGGGCGCGATGCGCGAGCTCGCGCGCGTACTCAAACGCGGCGGGACGATGGCGGTGACCGTGCCGCGCCGCGGACCCGAGCGCCTGAACTGGGCGCTCTCGGCGCAGTACCACAACGTGCCCGGAGGGCACATCCGGATCTACTCGCGCCGCGTCCTCGAGGGCCGCCTACGCGCGGTCGGGCTGCGCGCGACCTCCCATCACCACGCCCACGCCCTGCACAGCCCCTACTGGTGGCTCAAGTGCCTCGTGGGCACCACGAACGAGTCGAACTGGTTCGTGCGCCAGTACCACCGGCTCCTGGTATGGGACATCATGAAGCGTCCGCGTCTGACGCGCTACGCCGACGCCCTGCTCAATCCGCTGCTCGGCAAGTCCCTCGTCGTCTACCTGGTCAAGACCCACGCGTGAGGGTGGTCCCCGTCGTCGGCGGCGTCCCGGGCATCTTGAGCGCGGACGAGGTCGCGCGCAGCGGCGCGTACCTTCGCGACCTGCAACTGCCTTCGGGATTGATCCCGTGGTTCCCGGGTGGTCACGCCGACCCGTGGAACCACGTGGAGTGCGCGATGGCGTTGACCATCACCGGTCACCACGGGGCCGCGCTGGCCGCCTACCGGTGGCTCGAGCGCGCGCAGTTGGGTGACGGCAGCTGGTTCAACTACTACGTCGGCGAGCGCGTCGAGGACGCCCGACTCGACACCAACGTGTGCGCCTACGTGGCCACCGGGATCCTGCATTACGTGACGGTCACCGGCGACGTCGACGCGGCCGCGCGATTGTGGCCGATGGTCGAGCGCGCGATCGACTTCGTGCTGCGCTGGCAGCGCGAGGACGGTTCGATCAGCTGGGCGCTCGACGCCCAGGGCCGCGTCGAGTCCTACGCGCTGCTCACCGGCTCCTCGTCGATCTTCCACTCGTTGCGCTGCGCGGTCGCGCTGGCCGAACGCCTGGGCCACCATCGCCCGTCGTGGGAGCTCGCGGCGGGCCGGGTGGGACACGCCGTGGCGCACCACCCGGGGGGCTTCGCCCCCAAGGACGAGTTCGCGATGGACTGGTACTACCCGGTGTTGGCCGGCGCGGTCGTCGAGCACGAGGCCGACGCGCGCCTCGACGCGGGCTGGTCGCAGTACGTGATGGGCGACCACGGCGTGCGCTGCGTCTCGACCAACGACTGGGTGACCGCCGCCGAGACCGCCGAGACCGTACTGAGTCTCGACGCCGTGGGGCGCACCGGGGCCGCCCTCGATCTCATGGCGCTGACCTCGCGGCATCGCCGCGCTGACGGCTCCTACGTCACGGGTATCGTGTACCCCCAGCGCACCACCTTCCCGGTGGAGGAGGTCTCCTCGTACACCGCGGCCGCCGTGCTCCTCGCCGCCGACGCGCTGACCGACGCGACCCCCGCGGCGGGTCTCTTCCGACACGGCACCCTGGCGCGCGCCATCGACTGGCCCGAGTCGGGTTGCGCCCTCGTGACGCGCTAGACGCGCTGGAGCCAGCGCAGCGAGCCCTGGTCGCCGCGTTCGTGGAACTCGCCGCTCTCGAGGGCGGCCCGGTAGATCTCGTAGGGCGGACGCCCCCCGTCGGCCGGGTCGGGGAACACGTCGTGGATCAGGAGCGTACCCCCGGGCGCCACCTTCGGCGTCCAGGCGTGGTAGTCGGCCCAGGCGACCTCGCGCGCGTGCCCGCCGTCGATGAAGAGCAGGTCGAGGGACTGGTCGAAGTGCGCGGCGATGGTCCGCGAGGGGCCGACGAGACCGATCACCACGTCCTCGAGTCCGGCGCTGCTGATCGTGCGCTGCCAGGTCGGCAACGTGTTGAGACGACCGTCGAGGGGGTCGACGAGCTCCTCGTCGAAGTGCGCCCAGCCGCGCTGGTTCTCCAGGGAACCGTGATGGTGGTCGAGGGAGTAGAGCACGCAGTCGCGCTCTTGGGCCGCGGCGCCCAAGAAGACCGCGGACTTCCCGCACCACGCCCCGACCTCGAGCCACGTACCGCCGCGCGCCTGCCCACACCCGACGCGAAAGAGCGCCCGACCCTCGTCGGTGGGCATGAAACCCTTGACGCGCTCGGCCAGGGCGAGAATCTCCTCGCGGGTGCTCACGAGGTGGCCAGGTTGACGAAGGTGTAGACGCCCAGGACCAGGAAGATGAGGCCACCGCCCCGGCGGATCATGGCGAGGGGCACGATCCGCTGGAGGGCGCGCCCGGCGAAGGCGCCGAGGAACGCCACGGCCACCAGCGCGAGGGAGCAGGCGAGGAAGACCTCGAGGGGTTGGTGCAGCTTGGCGGCGAAGTTGGCGGCCTGGATCTGCGTAAGGTCACCGAACTCGCCGAGGAAGATGACCGAGAAGGCGGTGAGCGTCTCGCGGCGCCACGTCGCGGGCCGCTCGCTCGCCCCCTCACGGGCGCCCTCCTCCTCCTGCTTCTTCTCGGGCACGAACAACAGGTACGCGGCGCCGCCCAGGAAGAGCGCCCCGACGATGGCCTCCTTCGGGCGCCCCGGCAGCAGCGTCAAGAGGCCGCCGGCGCCCACGGCGATCGCCATCTGCACCACGAAGCCCGCGCTCGCGCCCACCGCGACGGCGAGGGGTCGCGCCCGTGAGCTCATGACGATCGTGGCGATCATGGTCTTGTCGGGCAGCTCGAGGACGAAGATGATCGCGAAGACCCCGAGGAGGGATCCCACGTTCACGTCGGACCTAGAACTGTGCGCGCAACGCGGCGGCGAACGTCAGACCGACACGCATGCGTTCGAGGAACTGCTCGATCGTGCGCTGGTCCCCGCCGACGGGGTGGCTGCGATGGAACTCCTCGACGACGTCGGCGAAGGCGGGGTCCTTGACGTAGGTGGGGATACCCATGACCATCCTCACGATGAGCCCCGGCGGGAAGGTGGCGATGGCCTCGTCCCAGCGCGAAGTGAGCTCGCGCCAAACGGTCGGTCCGGCCAGCGCGTTCGCGCTGAGCACGCCGAGCACCAGAGGGGCGTCCTGGCTGCGGAACTCGGTGAAGCACCGCTCGATGGTGGCGCGCGCGGTGTCGACGTCGGCGAAGTCGCCGAGGCTCAAGAGGTAGCGCTGCTCCTCCTGGGGCGTCGCGGCCTGACGGTAGCGCTCGAGGAAGGTCTCGTAGTCGCCCGGGCGGTTCTGGTGGGCGACCACGCGCAGGATCGAGCGCGCCAGGTCCCCGTCGAGTTCACCCGACTCGAAGCGACGCACGGCCTCACCTTGGACCGCGGGGTCCTCGGCCACGATGCCCAGCGTGGCGATCAGGGTGGCGCGCAACTGCCCGGCGAGCTCGCCCTCGCCCTCGCGCGCGTCCCAGCCCAGTCGCTCGAACTGCGGCACGAAGAGTTCGCGCACCTGCGCGACCAGGGTGTCGCGGGGCGCACCCTCGAGCGCGCGGTGCGCGAGGCCGACGGCGCTCGCCACCGTGCCCCAGGGATTGGGCTCATCCTGGTCGCCCAGTCCCCGCGCGGTGGTGAGGAAGGCGTCCCAGGTGATCTGTCCGGCCAGGAGCCCGGCCCAGGCGTCGGCCACCAGGGTGGCCCGTTCGAGCTCTTCGAGCTCGGCGATGCGCGAGCTCAGCGCCTCGAGCTCGGCGCGACCGTAGCGCGTGCGATAGACGCCCGAGCCCCCGGCGTTCACCACGACGGGGGCGGCGTCACGCACCTCGAGCGCCGTCTCGCCCAGCAGTTGGCGCGTGAGTGTTGCGCCGTCGAGCGAGCGCGTCAGCACCGGCACCAGCCACGACGAGCCGATCGCGCTCTGCGTGCGCGCGGGTCCGTAGCTGAAGGGCTGCTGGGACAGGCGGCCGTCGGCCAGCGTGACCAGCGGGTGGCCGCCCTGGAGAATCCAGGTGTTCATCATCTCGCGCACCGGCTGACCCGAGGCCGCCTCGAGGGCGTCCCACAGGTCGGTGGTCACGGTGTTGGCGTAGGCGTGCGTGCGCAGATATTGGCGAATGCCGTCGCGGAACGTGGTGTCACCGAGGTACTGCTCGAGCATGCGCAGCACCGAGCCGCCCTTTTGGTAGGTGAGCACGTCGAACATTCCGCGCGTGTCCTCGGGTGAGACGACCTCGTACTCGATGGGGCGCGTCGAATGCAGGCCGTCGACCTGCAGCGCCGCGTCGCGGTCGATGCCGAAGTCGACCCACATGCGCCACTCGGGCTTGTAGGCGTCGACGCACAGCGTCGCCATGAACGTGGCGAAGGCCTCGTTGAGCCAGATCCCCTCCCACCACTCCATGGTCACCAGGTCGCCGAACCACATGTGCGCGATCTCGTGCGCGATGACCTCGGCCACGCGCTGGCGCTCGAGCAGCGAGGCGGTCGCCGGGTCGATCAACAGGAGCGATTCGCGGTAGGTGACCAGACCGAGGTTCTCCATGGCGCCGAAGCTGAAGTCCGGGATGGCGACCATGTCGAGCTTGTCGCCGGGGTAGGGGATCGCGAAGTAGTCCGCGAAGAAGTGCAGGGCGAAGGCGCCGGCGTCGAGGGCCATCTCGGTGAGGTGGCCCTTTCCCAGGGGGTAGATGATCCGCATCGCGACGCCGTCCACGTCGATCGCGGGCGTCTCCTCGAAGGGGCCCACCACGAAGGCCACCAGGTACGACGACATCACCATCGTCGGGGCGAAGGTCACCGTCCGCCACCCGTTACCCAGGTCGGTCGAGGAGGTCTCGGGGGAGTTCGAGTAGGCCGCGAGGTCCGACGGTACGGTCAGGTTGACCTGGAAGGTGGCCTTGTAGGAAGGCTCGTCCCAGCAGGGGAAGGCACGTCGGGCGTCGGAGTGCTCGAACTGGGTGGTGGCGATGGTGTGCACGCGTCCGTCATCGCCGGTGAAGGTCGAACGGTAGAAACCGACCAGGAGGTCGTTGAGCACGCCGGTGAAGGCGATCTCCAAGGTCGCCGCGCCCTCGGGCAACGCCTCGTCGAAGGTGAAGGTGGCGGTCTGGAACTTCTCGTCGTAGGTGGGGTCAGCGGACCGATAGGTCTTGCTGGCGGCGGCGAGCGTCGCCGCACCCAGCGCCAGGTCAAGGGCGTGCAGCGTGATCCGCGGGGTCGACTGCGCCACGTGGACATCGATCTCGACGCGGCCCGCGAAGGTCGCCCCCTCGAGGTCAGGGGTCAAGAAGATGCGGTACGCCGAGGGGACGACGGTGCGCGCGAGACGGTACGGATTGGTGGAAAGGCTCATAACTCACCAGCCTACGGCGAAAAGTTCTACGCTCGCTAGGTGACGAATTCGCCCACTCCGGTCTCACTGCGCGTCAAGCCCGGCCCTCACCGACTCGCCGTGACCGGCATCGGCAACGCCCTGCTCGACATCATCACCCAGGACTCCCGTGAGGTGTTCCGCGATCTCGGGCTGACCAAGGCGGCGATGTCGCTCATCGAGGAGCACCAACTCGAGACCTTCTACCAAGCGATGGGCGAGACCATCGAGGTGTCGGGGGGCTCGGTGGCCAACTCCATCGCCGGCGTGGCGGCGCTCGGGGGGACGTGCGGGTACATCGGTAAGGTGGCGCGCGACCCCTTCGGCGAGCGCTTCACCCACGACCTGCGTTCGCTCGGGGTCGAACTCGACCTCGCCATGGCCGCCGAGGACGAGGGTGCCACCGGTCGCTGCCACGTGTTCATCTCCGACGACGCCCAGCGCACGATGGCGACCTACCTGGGCGCCTCGAACCAGTTGCGGGTGAGCGACATCCGCGAGGACCTGATCGCGCGCTCCGAGATCACCTACGTCGAGGGGTACCTCTTCGATCTGGCGCCCGCCAAGGAGGCGATCGCGCGCGTCACGCACTTCGCGCACCAGCACGACTCGATGGTCGCCCTCTCGCTGTCGGACATGTTCTGCGTCACCCGCCATCGTCGTGACTTCCTCGAACTGGTGACCAACGACGTGGACGTGCTCCTGGCCAACGAGACCGAGGTGATGGCGCTCTTCGGCGTCGACACCCTCGAGGCGGCCCACGCCGCGATCGACGACCTCGGCCTGCTCGCGGTGGTGACGCGCGGACCGCGCGGCGCGGACGTGACCTTCGGTTCGGGGGTGGTGAGCGTGCCGGCGCACGAGGTCGAGAACGTGGTGGACCAGAACGGCGCGGGTGACATGTTCGCCGCGGGCTTCCTCTACGGCCTGGCCCTGGGGGCCGATCCGGTGGAGTCCGCGCAGTTGGGCTCGTTGTGCGCGGGCGAGGTCATCTCGCACCTGGGGGCGCGTCCCGAGGGCGATCTCGAGGACCTGGCCATCGACGCGGGCCTGCTCTAGTCAGATCCCCAGTGCGTCGAGTTCGGCGTCGATCTCCTTGGTCCGCGCGGTCTCCCACTTGACCCAGGCGGCGGTGATGGGGATGCAGGCCAACAGCATCAGCGCGTCGCCGCCGATCCACATGATGGCGCCGCCCAGGTGCACGTTGGCCAGCAGCCAGGCCGGCGTCGAACCCGCGGGCGCCATGCTCGCGTACGCCGGAAAGGGCACGCTGCTCGCCATCACGAGGGCCAGACCGGTGAAGGTGTCGACCGGGACCGCCGCCATCACGTAGACCAGTCGCAGGCCCGGGTGCAGGGTGCGGCCGCGCTCGAGACCGAAGGCGGCGCGGAAGAAGAGGTAGCCCGTCACGAGGAAGGCGACCTGCTCGGCGTGGTGCACCCACTCGTGCTGCATCATCAGGTTCGCGATCCCCGAGAGGTGCGTCACGGGGATGACCACGAAGTAGATCGCGAAACCCGTCAGCGGGTGCGTGAGCACGGCCATGACCCTTGCGTCGAGGAGAGCTCTGGTCCGCGCGCCACCGGCGTGGTACCACAGGTCCAACGGCGCCGCGAGGGCGAAGAGGGGCGCCGCCACCATGATGAGCGCCAGGTGCTGGATCATATGGGCGCTGAAATAGACCATGTCGTACACCCCGAGTACCGACTCGGTGGCGAGGAAGGTGACGAGGATCGCCGCCGCGAAACCCAGGGACCTCGCCCGTGGCCACTCGGGGACCCGGCGCACGCCCCAGAGGTACAGGGCGAGGGCGATCGCCATCAGTAATAGGGGCACGACGCCGAAGTGCCACTGGTTGAGGTGGTGCCACGAGAAGCCGGAGTTCGTGGTGGGCATGGGCATACGGTCTCATCCTACGGGTCGGGGGCGAATCGGCTCGGGCCCGCGCACTAAGGTGTCATCCGTGCGCGCGAAGTTCCTCAGCCCCCGGGCCCTGGTCGTCCACGCGGCGTTGGTGGCGTGGTTGACGATGTGCGTGCTGGCGGCCTGGTGGCAGGTGGGACGAGCCTTCGGGGGCAACTCGCTGAGCTTCCTCTACGCCATCGAGTGGCCGTGCTTCGCCGTCCTGGGCTTCTTCGGGTGGTGGGCCATGCTGCACGTCGAGCGTCCGACCGAGGAGGACGAGGCGGCTCGACGTGAGTACGAGGAGCGCATGCGCGCCGAGGCCCTCGCCGCGCGCGAGGCCGTGGCGACCCGGGGCGAGGAGGATCCCCAGTTGGCCGCCTACAACGACCACCTGGCGCGGCTCTCCGTCGCCCCGAAGAAGAAACTCTGGGGACACTGAGTGGACGCAGCGTTCCGTCGCTACCGGCTGATGTCCTTCGTCACCGGGACCACGCTGCTCACGCTCTTCGTCACGCTGGCCCTGCACCAGTGGGACCTCAGCCTCTGGAAGAGCCTTAAGCCCCTGGTGGTGGTCGACGGCGTGGCCCACGGGACGATCCTCTACCCGATCTACCTGGTCCTGTCGTTCCAGTTCGTGATGAAGGCGCGCCTGCACATCGGCTATCTCCTCGCCATGCTCCTCGCTGGCTTCGTCCCGGGCGTCGCCTTCGCGGTGGAGTACTACCTGGCGCGCAAGATCTACCCCGACGGCATCCCGGCGCGCGTCACCTCCGACAGCGCTCCGCGCGGGTAGGTCGAGGCGGCCCGCTCGCGTCGGGTGGCGTCCTTCAAGTCGGTTTCGCCCATCCCCGCGCACGTGCGGAGCCAGAGCGGACTACCGCGGTGTCAACGGCTCAGCCGCGACCGCAGTTCGGCTTCTTACCGTGATTGGCCTTCTTCTTCGCGCGCAGCTTGCGCTTATTCGTCCGCTTCGACATAGGTGACAATGTTAGTAGGTATGAGTACGGTCGGGCCAAACGAGGGGATGCGCGAGGGGGACGGCCCGACCATTGCGCCGGGCCAGTTGGTGGTGGTGGCCACGCCCATCGGCAACCTCGGCGACCTCTCCGCGCGGGCACTCGAGGTGCTCCTCAGCGCCGACGTCGTCTACTGCGAGGACACCCGCCGATCGAGGACCCTCTTCAGCGCGCACGGCGCCACGCCGCGTCGTCGCCTCCAGACCCTGCACGAGCACAACGAGAACGCGACCAGCGTCGAGGTGATCGAGCGCGTCGCGCGCGGTGAGCTGGTCGCGCTGGTGAGCGACGCGGGGACGCCCGGCATCTCCGATCCCGGAGCCCGGGTGGTGGCCGCGGTGCTCGACGCGGGACTGCGGGTGTCGACCGTTCCCGGGCCCAGCGCGCTGATCGCCGCCCTGAGCATCAGCGGTCTGGCGACGGAGCGCTTCGTGATGGAGGGATTCATGGCTCGAAAGCCGGGCGAACGCGCCGCGACCTACGAATCCTGGCGCCACGAGGGGCGCACGGTGGTCTTCTACGAGTCCCCGCAGCGCCTGACGACCACGCTCGACGAGCTGGCCCAGTTGTTCCCGTCACGCCGGGTCGTGGTGGCGCGCGAGTTGACCAAGGTGCACGAGGAGGTCGTGCGCGGGACCCTCGCCCAGGTGGCCACGACGATGCGCGCACGCGAGGTCCTCGGTGAGATAGTGGTGGTGCTCGACGGCGTCGCCGAGCGCGCGCGCGTCAGTGACGAGGTGGTCGCCGCGGCCCTCGACGAGAGTCTCGCGCGCGGCCTGACGCTGCGCGACGCCGTCGCGCTCGTCGTGGCCGAACTCGGCGTCAGCCATCGCGAGACCTACGCCTTGGCACTGCGTCGTCGGGCCGAGGGCGCCTCGTGAGTTAGTACCCTTGACGGATGGCGCATTACTACATCACCACTCCGATCTACTACGTCAACGACGCGCCGCACGTGGGTCACGCCTACTGCACCGTGAACGCCGACGCCCTGGCGCGCTGGCATCGATTGGTGGGTGATGAGACGAAGTTCCTGACCGGGACCGACGAGCACGGCCAGAAGGTGGCCGACGCCGCGGCCCTCAACGGCGTGAGCCCCCAGGAGTGGACCGATCGGACCTCGGCGCGCTTTCGCGAGGCCTGGGACGCGCTCGACATCAGTTACGACGACTTCATCCGCACCACCGAGCCGCGTCACTACGAGACGGTCCAGAGGTTCCTCACCGCGGTCTACGAGAACGGCCACATCTACAAGGACGTCTACCACGGCCTCTACTGCGTGAGCTGTGAGGACTACTACACCCTCGAGTCCAGCGATGAGGGTCGTTGCCCCATTCACGGGCGCGCGTTGACCGAGATGCAGGAGGAGAACTGGTTCTTCCGACTCAGCGCCTTCGCCGAACCGCTCCTTCGCTACTACGAGGAGCACCCCGACTTCGTCACCCCCGAGACCAAGCGCAACGAGGCGCTGGCCTTCATCCGCGGCGGTCTGCGCGACATCTCGATCACTCGCACCTCCATCGCCTGGGGCATCCCGGTGCCCTGGGACGACCGCCACGTCTTCTACGTCTGGTACGACGCGCTCATCAACTACCTGACCGCCATCGGCTACGGGCGCGAGGACGACCAGACGTCGACCTGGTGGCCGGTGTCACATCACCTGGTGGGCAAGGAGATCCTGCGTTTCCACTGCGTGTGGTGGCCCGCGATGTGCATGGCCGCCGGACTCGATCCGGTGCACCACGTCCAGGTCCACGGCTGGCTCCTCGTGGGGGGCCAGAAGCTCTCCAAGACCATGGCGGCCGAGGGCGGCGTCAAGCTCAGCGACATCTCCCCGGTGGTCCTGACCGACGAGTTCGGCGTGGACCCGATCCGCTACTACCTCCTGCGCGAGACCTCGCTCGGCAATGACGGGGACTTCTCCCACGAGGGGATCACCGCGCGCTACAACACGGACCTCGCGAACAACCTGGGAAACCTCGTGGCGCGAGTGACGACGATCGTGGCGACCAAGTGCGCGGGCGTCGGTCCCGCACCGCAGCCCGGCAGTGAGCTGGCGAGCGCCGCGCGCCAGGCGGTCGGCGCCGCCGCCGCCGCGTGGGACCGCTTCGCGCCGCACGCGGCGCTCGAGGCCACGTGGGGGCTCATCACCGCCACGAACGCCTACCTCGAACAGCGCGCGCCCTGGAAGATGTCGCCCGGGGACGAGCTCGACGCCGTGATGGGCGACGCGCTCGAGGCCATCCGCCTGGTGAGCGTGCTGGCCACGCCAGCGATCCCCCACGTCTGTGCGACCATCTGGTCGCGCATCGGACTCGAGGGCGCGCCCGGCGACGAGACCTTCGCCGACAGCGCCCAGTGGGGCCGCTACCGCGGCGTGCACCCCATCGTCAAGGGTGAGCCGCTCTTCCCGAGGATCACGGTGAGCGATGACTAGTTGGACCGACGCGCACTGCCACCTCCAAGATCGCTTCGCGCGCGAGGGGGAGACCGCCTCGAGCGCTGACACGCTGGCTCGCGCGCTCGCGGCCGGGGTCGATCGCGTGGTCGTGGTGGGCACCGACGCGACGTCGTCGCGTGAGGCGCTGGCCCTCACCGAATTGTCCGGCGACGTGCAGATCTACGCCACGGTCGGCCTGCACCCTCACGACGCCCTCCACGACGTCGAGGAGATCGTCGCGTTGGCGCGCCGCGGCCACCCCCGCCTGGTCGGCGTGGGCGAGTGCGGTCTCGACTACTACTACGAGCACTCTCCCCGTGAGGCGCAGCGTCGCGCCTTCGCCCGGCAGATCCAACTGGCCCACGAGCTCGACCTGGCACTGGTGGTCCACTGTCGCGACGCCTTCGACGACGCCTTCGACGTCTTCGACTCCGAAGGGGTGCCCGCGCGCACGGTGATCCATTGCTTCACCGGCACCCCCGAGGAGGCCAGTGCGTGCCTCGAGCGCGGTTGCGACATCTCGATCTCGGGCGTGGTGACCTTCAAGAACGCCCAGGGAGTGCGTGACGCGGCGCGCCTGGTCCCCCTCGATCGCCTCCACGTCGAGACCGACAGCCCCTTCCTCGCGCCCGTGCCGCACCGGGGCGCGCCCAACGAGCCCGCGTGGGTGAGTGTCGTCGGCGAGTTCCTCGCCGAATTGCGTGGTGAGGACGTCGAGGTTCTGCGTCGCGCCACCTCGGAGAACACCGCTCGATTGTTCAAGTTCCTCCATCCATAAATAACATTTTATCAGTACTTATGGTGAGAATATTGCGATTGAGTTGCCACGCGCGTCCTTCTCCCCTAGCGTTGTAGCGCTGATCGAGGAGAACGATCGGCTGTCCTGGTGGAGGGTGGAGATCTGAGGACGTTCCCTCGTCGGGCGCGAACGCGCCGGGCGACTCTGGTGACCGGCGCCGTCGCGATCGTGATGGCTTCGACCGTGCTGCTGCCCTCCCTCGCGGGGGCCACGACGAGCAACGCCTACGAACCCATGCCCAACTTCATCGGCATGGGCCACGCGAGCGTCTTCAGCGAGATGTACAGCGCGCAGCTCTACTACAAGACCCTGGGTCCGGGGGCGAACACGGCGTCGTGGACGCGGGTGGTGGGGGAGATCCCGGCCGCGGGCACGATGATCCACCCCTTCTCGACGGTCATCCTCTACGTCACCACCGCGCCGGCACCCGTGGCGACCGCGCCGACCGCGGTCAAGGTCGACGCGGTGACCCGCCAGGTCGCCGCACCCCCCACCGCGGCGAAGCGAACGGCGACGACCAAGGTGGTGGTGTCGGGTTCGACCGGCGCCCTGCGCGTCGGGGTGGCCACGTGGTACTCCTACATCCCCGGCCAGTGCGCCACCTGGTACCTGCCGATGGGCACGCGTATCCGCGTCGAGGACCTCAGCAACGGCCGCGTGATCAGTTGTGTCGTGACCGACCGGGAGGCGGCGCGCGGTCGCCACGTGGTCGACCTCTCCGAGACGCAGTTCGCACAATTGGCGCCTCTGGGCGTGGGCGTCGTGCCCGTCCGAGTCACCTGGTGACCCACACCCGCGCCGCACTCGTCGCGCTGCTCGAGGAACACGGGCTCACCCCCTCGCGCGCGCTGGGCCAGAACTTCGTGGTCGACGCCAACACGGTGCGTCGGATCGCGCGCCTGTCGGGCGTGACGACGGGCGACGAGGTGCTCGAGATCGGTGCCGGGCTGGGTTCGTTGACGCTGGCGCTGGTGGAGACCGGGGCCCACGTCACCGCCATGGAGGTCGATCGCCATCTCCTGGGGCCGCTGCGGGCGGTGGTCGAACCCGTGGGGGTGCGGGTGCATCACGCCGACGCCCTGGTGGCGGACTACACGTCGATACTCACCGGTCCCACGACGGTCGTGGCGAACCTGCCCTACAACGTGGCGACCCCCCTCGTGCTGCACCTGCTCGAGACCCAGCCCCTCATCACGCGAATGCTGGTCATGGTCCAGCGAGAGGTGGGTGAGCGCTTCGCGGCCCACGCCGGGGACGACGCCTACGGGGCCGTGTCGCTGCGCGTGCAGTACTACGGCGACGCGCGGGTGGTGGGCAAGGTGGGGCCCAACGTCTTCGTGCCGCGGCCCAAGGTGGAGTCGGCCCTCGTCGAGATCGTGCGACGCGAGAGCGTGCGCGTCGACCCCGCGGTCGTGGGCGAGGAGGAGCTCTTCACGGTGGTGCGCACCTCGTTCGGCCAGCGACGCAAGATGCTGCGCCGCTCGCTGCACGAGTGGGCGAGTGAGGGGGTCTTCGAACGCGCGGGGGTGGACGAGACCCGCCGGCCCGAGGAGTTGACCTTGGAGGAGTTCGCGCGCCTGGCGGCCGCACGGTGATCGAACTGCGCGCGCCGGCCAAGCTGACCTGGTACCTCGAGGTTCGTGGCGCGCGCGAGGACGGTTACCATCTGCTCGCCAGCGAGATGCTCTCGCTGGCGCTGGCCGACCGCCTCGAGATCGACGAGTCGAGCGACTACCTGCGCGTCGTGGGACCCGCCAGCGTGCCCGCCGGCGACGACAACCTGGTGCGCCGCGCCCTGGCCCTGGTGGGGCGACGGGCCGGGGTGACCCTCGACAAGCGAATCCCGACCGGGGGTGGCCTCGGCGGGGGCAGCTCCGACGCGGCCGCGATCCTGCGCTGGGCCGGGGGCGTGAGCGCGGAGCGCGCGGTGACCTTGGGGGGCGACGTCCCCTTCTGCCAGGTGGGCGGCCGAGCGCTCGTCGAGGGGATCGGTGAGCGGGTGACGCCCCTGCCCTTCCAGGAGCGCGCGGTGACGCTGCTACTCGCCGACTTCGGGGTGTCGACCGCGGCGGTCTACGCGGCGTATGACGAAATGTGCGCCGGCGGCGAGCGACCGGCGGGTCGCAATCATCTCGAGGAGCCCGCCCGGCGGGTCGAGGCCCGCCTGGCCCGACTGCTCGACTGGGCCCGTGGCGAGTTCGGTGAGGTGCACCTGGCCGGGTCGGGATCGACCACCTTCGTCGAGGGACACCTCTTCTCGGAAGCGACCGGTGACGTCACGAGTCCCGTCGGAACGGTGAAGTGGTGCCAGACCGTCGCCACGCCCGCGGCGTAGCGTTCGACTATTTTCCGGCAGCGCGACGCTGGAAGCGGGTCCGCTTCAGCATCTTCTTGTGCTTCTTCTTACGCATGCGCTTACGGCGCTTCTTGATTAACGATCCCATGGCCTAGAGAACACTACTAGAGAGGGCGTCGCGCGCGCGAAACGGACGACGGAGGGCGCATCGTGACGTTGGTGACGGGCGCGGGGGTGTTGACCTTGGCCACGTGCAGGGCCTGACGCGGGCAGCCGCGCTCGGCGTAGCGCGCGGACTCGTACGAGCCGACGTCCGCCAGGGGGACGGGGTCCTTGGCGATGATGGGGTACCCCCATTCGTCGAGGTGCACCAGCTCGGGCGCGAGCTCCGCGCAGTGCCCGAAGCCGTCACAGAGGATCGGGTTCACCTGCAAGACGAACATCCCGGTGCGGCGGATCACTCCCATACGAGGTCCTCCTCGTGCTCGAGCGTTGGCACCGTGAGGAATCGCTGGGTGGAGCGAGCTCCGGCGCACGGCGCGCCACGCAGGTGGTTGTCGATGTCGGCGGCGAAGACGTCGAGGCTCGAGCGCACGAAGCGCACCACGCCGTCGGGGTGACGGCACGCCCCGCG
>JAGXBH010000078.1 GCA_018971185.1 Acidobacteriota bacterium | reverse complement strand
GAGGACCCCGTCGACGTCCACGCCGATCTCGCGCACCGCCACCGAGGCGAAGTCCGCCGCCATCGAGTGGGCCGCGTCGAGCACGGCGTGGTGCTCGACCGCCGACACCACGAGGGTGGTGCGATCGTGGTCGCGCCGATGCGCTCGCGCGACGCCCGTCACCGCCAGCGTGCACGACTCGGTGCCCCCGGCCGTGAAGACCACGCCCCCGGGGGCCACGCCGCAGAAGGCGCCGACGACGTCACGGGCGTCCTCCACCGCGCGTCGGGCCGCGCGTGCCGCGCGGTGACTCCCCGAGGGGTTGCCCACCACGCCGTGCATCCACGGCGCCATCGCCTCGGCCACCTCGACTCGACGCGGCGCGGACGCCGCGTGATCGAAGTAGAGCTGACTCACGCGATAAAGAACGACTTCACGTTGGTGAACTCACGCACGCCCGCGACGCCGAGTTCGCGACCGTAGCCCGACGCCTTGACCCCGCCGAAGGGCAGTTCGGGCATCGAGGCCACGATGGCGTTGGCGAAGACGATGCCCACGTCGAGTCCGGCGATGACCTGCTCGATCTCCTCGGGATCGGTCGCCCACACGGAACCCGAGAGTCCCCAGGGCGTGTCGTTGGCGTAGCGGATCGCCTCGTCGAGGTCGTCGACCACGTGCACGACCGCGACCGGGCCGAAGAGCTCCTCGTTACCCGCGGGCGCGGTCTCGGGCACGTCCACGAGCACCGTGGCGGGGAAGAAGTACCCCGGCCCGTCCAGCGGGGCGCCACCGGTCGTCGCGACCGCGCCCTGGGCGATGGACTCCGAGACCTGGGCGCTCAAGGTCTTGAACTGCGCCTCGTTGGCGAGGGGCCCCAGCACCGTCGAGGGGTCCATGGGGTCGCCGATGGGGGCGGCGGCCATGGCCGCCGAAAAACGCTCGATGAACTCGTCGGCGACGTCGCGCACCACGATGAAGCGCTTCGCGCAGATGCACGCCTGTCCGTTGTTCTGCAGGCGCGCGGTCACCGCCAGGGGCACCGTGTGGTCGAGGTCGGCGGACTTGGCCACGATGAAGGGGTCCGAGCCACCGAGCTCGAGCACGCACTTCTTCAAGTGCTTGCCGGCCAGTGCGGCCACCGAGCGTCCGGCGGTCTCCGAACCGGTCACGGTCACCGCGGCGATGCGCGGGTCGGCGATGACCGGCTCAATACGGCTGGACTCGACGAACAGGTTGGTGAAGAGTCCCTGCGGGAAGCCCGCGCGGGTGAAGAGCCCCTCGACGTACTCGGCGCAGCCGGGCACGCTCGAGGAGTGCTTGAGCACGATGGGGTTGCCGGCCATGATGTTGGGTACGGCCACGCGCACGATCTGCCAGAGCGGGAAGTTCCAGGGCATGATCGCGAGCAGCGGCCCGAGCGGCTCGTAGCGGATACCACTCTTGGATCCGTGGGTCTTGACGATCTCGGTGGCGAGCATCCCCTCGGCGCGCTCGGCGTAGTAGCGCATGGTGAGAGCGCACTTCGAGGCTTCGCCCTTGGCGGCGGAGAAGGTCTTGCCCATCTCGCTCGTCATCAACGCCCCCGCGACCGGGATCTCGCTCTCGAGCAACTCGGCCACTCGATTCATCAACTGGCTGCGCTCGGCGAAGGGCGTCCTCTTCCACGCGAGGAACGCCTCGTGGGCCGTGGCCAGTGCGGTCTCGATGTGGGCGGCGTCGTGGGTCGGGTACTCACCCAGAACAGCCTCGGTGGCGGGATTGATGGCGGTGAAGGTCATGGGGCTATTCTGCCACGGAAACCGAGAATTGCGACGGGCCCGACGTCATTTCGTGCCAGAACTGGGGGCGAAAAAAACTCAGGGCGGCGAGGACGACGCCGAAGGCCACCGCGGCGACCAAGGAGACCGGGCGCACGCCGATCGCGTGGGCCAGCGCCGCCTGGATGACCGCCCCCAGGGGATAGAAGAGCGACAGCGAGAGGACGTAGAGCGACAGGATCCGCGATCGCTCCTGGAGAGGCGCGTGGAGTTGGACCGAGGTGTTGAGACCCGTCAGCGTCCCGACGTAGGAGGCGCCCAGGACGACCAGTGCCAGTGCCGCCAGCTCGAGGTCCGGGGCGTAGGCGTAGAGTGCCTCCACCAGCGCCATGGCGACCATCGAACCGCGTAGCACCGCCAGGCGCGACGTTCGCTTGGCCAGATTGGGCAGGGTCAGGGCGCCGATGACTGCCCCCACCCCCTGGGCGGTCACCAGCCACGACGTGCCGACCTTGCCCGCGTGCAGCACGTCGATGGCCATCGCGGGCACCAGGGTGATGAAGGGGCTGATGAAGAGGGCGACGGTGCCCACGCCGATGATCGCGTTGCGGCACCCGCGCGTGCGCCACGCCGCGCGCGCACCGATGACGGTGTCGCCCACGAGCGACAGTCGGGTCGTGGCCGCGGGACGCGCCGCGCTCCGCACGAAGGAGAAGGCGACGACCACGACGACGAAGGACACGGCGTTGGCGACGAAGCACCAGCCGGGATTGCCGATCGCCAGGGTCACCGCCGCCAGGACCGGTCCGAGGATGCGTCCGAGGTTGAACTGCGCCGAGCCCAGCGAGACCGCCGCCAGGACCTCGTCGGTGGCGACCAGGTCGGGAAGCAGCGACTGCCAGGCCGACCACGACGCCGAGGAGCACAATCCCTCGACGATCGCGAGGTAGCAGGCCAGGGGCGCGGAGAGGTGGTGGGTCAATTCCGCCAGCGCGAGGGCGCTCGCGGCGCCGGCCTGGGCGAGGTTGTTGATCTGGATCCAGCGCTGGCGCGAGTAGCGGTCCGCCATGATGCCCCCGAGCGGCGAACCGATGAGGGCCGGTAGCCACGCCGCCACCGTCAAGAGTCCGAGCCAGATGGCGTTGTGCGTGGTGATCGTCAGGTAGTAACCGAGAGCGACGCTCTGCATCCACGTGCCGGTGGAGGAGACGAAGTTGGAGCCCAAGGCGAGGGCGAAACTGCGGTGGCGCAGGGGGGCGAAGGAAGCGGGGGCCATGTCGGTCGAGACCCGGCGCCGTCTAATCGCGGTGCCGGCGCGGACGCAACGCGAACCACCACACGGCGATGATCGTGGTGAGCACGCCGACGAGACCCAGCGACGAAGGAGTCGCGCGTCGGTCGGACGTGGACTCCCTGCTCACCACTCCATGGTAATGAGGACCGCGCCGGGGCGCATCGCCCCGGCGCGGTCCTCGAGAGCCGATGGCGACCTAGGCCGCGGGCTGGCTCGCCGCCTCGATGTTGAGCTCGATGACGATCTTGTTGCTCACCACCGCGGTGCCGTTCTCCAGGGCGCCTTCGAAGTTCACGTTGAAGTCGCGACGGTCGATCTCGGTAGTGGCCTCGAAGCCCACGACGGACCCTCCCGGCACCATCGATACACCCTCGCCGGTGAACTCCAGGTCGAAGGTCACCGACTTGGTGACGTCACGGATGGTGAGGTCACCCACGAGCACGTAGTCGTTGCCACCCTTGGGGGTGAGGCTCGTCGACTTGAAGGTGATGGTCGGGTAGGTCTCCTGGCCCAGGAAGTCGTTGCTCTTGAGGTGACCGTCGCGCATCTCGTTGTCGGTGGTGATGCTCGCGGCCTGCGCGGTGGCGACGACGGATGAGGACTCCGGGGTGTCACCGACGGTGATGGTGCCCTCGAACTCCGCGAAGCGGCCGCGGACCTTCGAGACCACGAGGTGGCGGGCGATGAAGCTGAGGGTCGAGTGCACCGGGTCCACGGTGTAGACGCCGGGGGCGGGGAAGTTACTCATAGTCATATCTCCTGAGGTAGGTACACGGAACTGTGCGTGACCCAGTATAGTTGCATAGGCAATTACTTGTCAATAAGTAATTGCGTAACCAATTGAATGATATGCTGGTGACATGGAACAGGTGAGCACGGCGTGTCCCTCCAGTGACGAGCGCGTGGCGCTCTTCGCCCTCCTGCTCGACACCAACGCGCGCCTGTCGCGGAGCTTCGCGCTACGTCTCGAGGAGAACTGCGCCATGCCCCTCGCGTGGTTCGAGGTCCTCCTGCAGTTGCGCCGCGCGCCCGAGGGCCGCCTGAGGATGAACCAGGTCGCCGAGGCGATCGTGCACTCGACGGGTGGCACTACGCGGCTGATCGACCGACTCGAGCGCGCGGGGCTGGTGGTGCGTGAACTCTGCCCCACCGATCGTCGGGCCATCTACGTCGTCATCACGCCCCGGGGCAACGTCCAACTCGACGAGGCCCTGCGTGTGCACATGGACTACCTCGAGGAGCACGTGTCGAGTCGGCTCACCTGCGACGAGCGCAGCGCCCTCGCGGGCCTGCTGAGCAAGCTCAACGAGGCGCGCTGACGCTCTCCTCGGCGATCCGGGCGATCCACGCCCGCGCCACCCGCTCATCGTCGAGCTCCAACGCGACGCCCTCGCCGACGCCCGGACCCGAGTGGACCTCGCTCGCCAGGACCTCGCTCGCCAGCGCCTCGAAGTCGCTCACTAGGTCCTCCAACCCGGTGACGTGCAGCACGATCCGGTCCGCCACGTCCAGTCCGGTGTTCTTTCGCAGGTCCTGGACCTGGCGCACGACGTCGCGCAGGTAACCGCGGCGTCTCAGTTCGTCGTCCAGGGTGAGGTCGAGGGCGATGACCTCGCCCCCCTCGCGTGAGACCGCGAAACCGCCCTGGCTCCTCACGCGCAACTCGACGTCCTCGGCGCTGAGGGCGAACTCGCCGGTGGACAGGGTCACGGTGATGCTCTCGCCGGCCTCGAGGGCGGCGGCGGCGGCGGACGTGTCGAGCGCGGCCAGCGCGGTCCTCAGTTCCTTGACCGCCTCGCCCAGGCGAGGTCCCACGCTACGGAAGTTCGGCACCAACTCGAAGCTCAGCACCTCGGCGAGCTCGGTACCGTACTCGAGCGCGTCGACGTTGAGCTCGTCCTCCACCACGCCCGCGGGCGGCATCACGTCGCCCGCGGCCAGGAACACCAGCGCGCGCGACAGGGGCTGGCGGACCTTGACCCCGGCGTCGGCGCGCGCGGCGCGACCGAGGGAGGTCAGGCGACGCGCCACGTCCATGGAGGACTCGAGCGCGCTGTCGCGACGCTGCGGCGCCGCGACCGGCCAGTCGGCGAGATGGACCGAGTCGTCGTCACTCGCCCCGAAGAGCTCGCGGTAGAGCCGCTCGGCGAGAAACGGGCAGAAGGGCGCGACGAGAAGCGTGACGCGCCGCAGGACCTCGAGCAGGGTGGCCTGGGCCGAGAGCGAGTCCGAGGCGGGGGCCGTGGGGTCGGTGCGCCAGAAACGACGCCGACTGCGCCGGACGTACCAGTTCGAGAGGTCGTCGACGAACTGCGAGAGCGCCGCCGTGCCCGCCAGGGGCTCGTAGCCCTCGAGCGCCGCCGTCACGACGACGGTGACGTCCTCGACGCGCGAGATGATCCACCGGTCGATCGCGGGTCGATCGGCCACCTCGGGGATCGAGGGGTCGGCGGGATCGAAGTGGTTGAGCGACGCGTAGGTCGTGAAGAAACTGAAGGTGTTCCAGAGCGTGGCCAGCGTGTCGCGCAGCGAGGCGTCGATCGCGCCGAGGCTCGCGCGCGTCGAGGTCCAGGGCGAGCCCTGGGAGAACATCCACCACCGCAGCGCGTCGGCGCCGCGCGTGTCGAGGACCTCCCACGG
>JAGXBH010000004.1 GCA_018971185.1 Acidobacteriota bacterium | reverse complement strand
GTGCCGTTGCTCGCGGTCGTGGAGAACGTCGCCGTCTGGCCGGCGTCGACCGTGACGTTCGAGGGCGTCGAGGTGGGGAGCGCGGCGTTCACGGTGAGGGCGGCCGCACCGCTCGTCACCGAGGTCGGGACAGCGGCGCTGTCGGTGACGATCACGCGATAGGTGTTGCCGCTATTGCCGGTAGTGAGTGACGCGGTCGTGTAGGTCGCCGTCGTGGCGCCCGTGCCCGACGAGACGTTCGAGTAGGCGCCGCCGGTCGAGACCTGCCACTGGTAGCTGTAGGGGGAGGTGCCGTTGCTCGCGGTCGTGGAGAACGTCGCCGTCTGGCCGGCGTCGACCGTGACGTTCGAGGGCGTCGAGGTGGAGAGCGCGGCGTTGACGCTGAGCACGCTCAAGGTCGCAGCGCGACTGGTGACGCTCGCAATAGCGTTTGCGAACACCGCTTCGAACTCGTGACCGCTAGTCATCGACGAGGCTATGACCGAATACGTCTTCTTCGTTGCACCCGGAACTACCGACCACGACGCTCCGTGGTTTCCTGATTCCATCCAGACAACAGAAGGGGTCGGACTGCCTTTGGCGTTGGCACTGAACTTTGCCCGTGCGCCGATGGCGACGCTCACATCGGAGGGCTCTGACGACACCTTTGGCGCTCTGGCGGAAGCGACGATGTACCTCCCGGCGATCTCTCGCCGGCGGGCGGCCGTTACGTGGCCGGCGAGAACGAATTTCCCGCCAACGTCGAGATAGACATCAGTCCTGTGGTAGCCAGATCTGAACAGCGACGACAACGTGCGAGCGTTGGGTACACCCAGGAAGTACGTTCCGGCCCTCGGGCCAGGCGCCACGCGGGTCGGATGGAATCTCACGCCGTCAACCGAGATCGATGGCCTCGTCTTGGCCATTCCGGGGACGGTTGCCCGGGCGGCGATTGAGGTCGACGGCGACGAGACAATGGAGCCACTCGCTCCTTGCTCCTGGCAGAGGTTCGCCGTGAAGGCCGAGAGTCCAGACACAGCGACCCCAATGAGCACCAACCGCTGCGCCTTAGCGACCAAAGTGACCCTCATGGAGTCCGGTCCAAAACTCGGCTCAAGATCATTTCGGTTGCCACGTCCCCAGCTTCTAAAGACGCGACACCGCGCCAGTCAGTCGAATCACCCTGAGAGGCTTCCGACTTGGGCTTCTCGGGAAGGACACTACTCGACTCGCACCCTCGGAACCAGAATTTCCGCAGCGACCCCCTCAGCGCAGTGAACTCGCCTGGGTCTCCTGGAGACTGTGGTGGCCCCAGGTTTCTTCTCCACCTTGGCTGTTGAACCCACGCGGACGGAGTACGGGGCTTGCCGGGACCCGTACTCCTGTGCCAATCAGTCAAGGCATCTGCGTCGTTGAGAACCTCAGAAGGAGCCCCTTAGAGGAGATCTCATTAGAGGGGTTCGAGCCTTTTTCCTCCGGCCCGCGCCAAAATGCGATGGCAACTACCGAAGCAGCACTTTCTCGATCCTGGAGGCGGCGTCCGGATTCGAACCGGAGTACGGGGCTTTGCAGGCCCCTGCCTAACCGCTCGGCCACGCCGCCAGAACGACCATGCTAGTCGGCCTGACTACTTCTTCTTCATCAACACCCGCGCGACGAGGTAGACCGCACCGAGCACGATGACGATCTCGATGACCGTCTTGATGATGCTCGTCAGCAGTGACACGAGTATCAACAGCACGATGGCCGCCACGACGACGCCCACGATCGTGACCTTGGTCTTTTCCACGTTCCACCTCTCTCCGGTCCCTCGCACATCGTAGGCCCACGCGATTCGCCCTGGTATTAGGGTAGAGGCGTGCGAAAGTTGATGCAGCGAACGATGGCGGTGGCGTCACTCACGGGTGCCTTGCTCGTGCCCGGCGCCGCGAGCGCGCACGCCCAGACCTCGCCTCTCGTAGTCAGGGCGACCAGCCAGGTCTCGCCACGGGTCAGCGCCGTCATGCCGCTCGCGCGACTGCACTTCACGAGCCCGGTCAGCGCCGCGCTACTCCCCCAGCTCAAGTTGACGCCCGCCTTGGCCACGCGCTGGCAACAAATCGGACCTCGCGACGTCCAGGCCGTGGCGATGGCGACGCCCACTTCCGCCGTCGCCTACAGCATCACCCTGCCGACCTCGCTGCGCTGCGGTCGCACCTGCACCGTGACGTCGTCGCACGTCGTGCAGACCGGGGTCGCGGTGAACCTCCTCTGGGAGGATCAGCTCCTCGCCCAGTTGAACTACCTACCCGTCTCGTTCTCGCCCCTGGCCAAGCAGACCAGTGCGTCGCAACAGGTGCCGGGCTCCTTCACGTGGCGCTTCCCGGGACTGCCGACCTCATTGTCCTCACAGTGGAGCACGGGGAGTGACAACGTGATCCTCCACGGCGCGCTCATGAACTTCCAGAACGTGCACGGCCTTCCCACGACCGGCGAGATCGACACGGCGACGTGGAACGCGCTGGTCGTCGCCAACGAGGCCCATCAGATGGACCCCGCGAGCTACAACTACGTCGACGTCACCCAGGGTTCGCCCGAAGGACTCACCCTCTACCTCAACGGTGCCGCGGCGCTACACGTCCTCGTCAACACTGGCATCCCCCAGTCCCCGACCCAAGTGGGCACCTATCCCGTCTACCTGCGCTACACGACCCAGACGATGTCGGGCACCAACCCCGACGGTAGCCACTACTCGGACCCGGGGATCCCCTGGGTCTCCTACTTCTACGGCGGCGACGCCTTGCACGGTTTCATCCGCTCCTCCTACGGCTACCCCCAGAGCCTGGGCTGCGTCGAGATGCCCTTCGCCTCGGCGGCGCTCGTGTGGCCGCACACACCGATCGGCACGCTGGTCACCGTCCACGCCTGAGACCGCTATCGAGCGGGCCCGTCGGGACCGAAGGCGTGACTGCCGCGTTGACGCTCCACGTGAAGCCCCTGGGAATCCAGGTCGGCCGCGACGCCCACCGCACTCGACCCGTAGCGATGTCGGATGTCGTCGAGGGCGTCGCGCAGGGCCGCGGCGGACACCTGGCGCTCACGCGACAATTCGAGGGCTCGCTGGCGCTGATCTCCACCGCTCTCCACGTCGAAACTCAACTGCACCTGGTTGCGCGTGCGCTCGAGGAACGACGTGGCGTAGAGCCCCAGGAGCCGCACCGGGCGACCCAGGTCGACGCTGCGCACCAGGGCCTGCGCGACGGCGCTGAGCGCCGCCTCGTCGTCGACGCCGAAGGACAGCGTCTGGGCGCGCGACAGCGTCTCGAGGTCGTCGAACTTCACGACCACGCTCAGGGTGCGCGCCACCAGACCGTGCGCGCGTAACGCCCGCGCCACGACCCCCGCGTGATGCCGACACATCGCCTCCACCTGGTCGATCGTCGTGAGCGACTCGGCGAAGGTCTCGTCGTGGCCGAGCGACTTGAGCTCGCGCTGGGATGTGACGACGCGTTCGTCCTCACCCTGGGCGAAGGCGACGAGCGTCGAGGCCAAGGCCGAACCCAGGTGCCGGGCGAGGGTCGCCTCCTGCACCCGGGCCAGGTCGCGAACCCACCGGATACCCAGCTGATGTAGCTTCGCGGCGATCTGCGGACCGACTCCCCACAGTGCGCGCACGGGCAACTCGCTGAGCCACGCACGCTCTATCTGCGGACTCACCCACAGCACGCCGTCGCCCCCGAGCAACTTCCCCTCCACGACTCGAGGTTTCGACTCCTTCGAGGCGAGCTTGGCGAAGAGCTTGTTGCGTGCGAGTCCGACACCGCATTCGAGATGGAGTTCGTCACGAATGCGTTCGCGCAGGCTGCGCGCTGCACCGACCGGTCTGATTCCCAGGCGCCGCAGGCTCCGTAGGTCGATGAACACCTCGTCGAGGCCCAGGGGTTCGTAGTCCGGCGTCAGGTCATTGACGACCTGATGGAAGCGCTGGGAGTACTCCTCGTAGCGCTCAAAGCGCCCGGGGAGGATGATCAGATCCGGACAGAGCCGTCGCGCCACGACCGAGGGCATCGCACTCCTCACCCCGTGTCGTCGGGCCTCGTAGCTCGCGCTGGCGATCACACCTCGCTGGGCGGCTCCCCCGACGCACACCGGCTTGCCACGAAGGCTCGGATCGTCCAGGATCTCCACCGAGGCGAAGAACGCGTCGAGGTCGATGTGCACGATCGGTGCCTCGTCGAGAGAGGGGTCATCCCGCGAGTTCGACACTGCGAAACGCCTCGGCGAAAGCCAGGCCCAGGGCTCGACCCGCCTGGGACGCGCGGCCGCGCACCACGTCGCTCACCCCTTGCGCGTCATCACCCGTCTGGGAGTGATGCGCCAACACGGCCTTCACCTTCACGTCGATAGCCGCCGACACGTCGATCGCCACGTCGGGCTCGTGGGTCCCACTCAACAACAGTCGCGATACCTGATGCGCTGACCCCTGCTCGGGGAAGTACAGCGGCATGGCGGCGGCCGGCGCCGCGGCGTCGAGGAGCGCCCAGCCCGTCTCGCGATGGTCGCGGTGGTTGACGTACACCCCCCCGAAGAACGTCGCGGTGGGGTCGGGCGCGAGGATCACCTCTGGTCGCCAAGCGCGGATCAGTCCCACGAGCCGGGCTCGGAGTTCGGCGGAGTTCGAAACGTCCCCGTCGGGGACCTCCAGACGATGCACCCGTCGCACCCCCAAGAGGTCGGCCGCCAACTCCAGTTCGTCTCGGCGTACCTCGCGCATCCGCTCGGGGGTGGTCTTGGACCCGTGAGCGCCCTTGGAGCCGTCACACACGACCACCAGATGCATCTCACAGCCTTGCGAGGCCCACAAAGCCATCACCCCGCCGGCGGCCACGTCGGCGTCGTCGGGATGGGCGTAGACGGCCATGGCGACGCCCGGGCGCAGTGAGAGGCTGCGCACGCTAACTCCGCAGCTTGGGTGCGGTGGTCTTGACGAGCATCCCGATCTCGCGCGCGAAATCGTTGGTGTCCGCGAAGCCCTTGTAGACCGAGGCGAATCGCACGTAGGCGACGTCGTCGACGTCACGCAACGCCTCGAGCGTCGCCATGCCAACCTCTTCGCTCGTCACGTCACGGTTCAAGAGTCGCATCGTCTCCTCCACCGACTCGGCGATGGTGTCGAGCACCGTGTCATCGACCGGTCGGTTCTTGCACGCCGAACGCACTCCACTGAGGATCTTCGCCCGGCTGAAGGGCTCGCGCTCGCCCGAGCGCTTCGTCACGTACAACCCGACCTCCTCGATCCGCTCGAAGGTGGTGTAGCGATGGCTACACGCCGAACACTCGCGTCGGCGACGGATTGCCACGCCGTCCTCTGCGAGGCGCGAATCGACGACACGGTCGTCGTCAGCCGAACAATATGGACAACGCACGACATCAGATTACACCGAAAGCCTTGAAAAATTAGGGAATCAGGACGTGCTCACCCGCCACGACGTCCTGCGAGCGTAACTCGGCGACCAACATTGCTCGCGCGAGCGACGGGTCGACGGGATTGACGGCTCGAGCGATGGTGTCGATGGTGTCGCCACTGTGGACGACGTACACCATGCCCGATGACAAGGTGGAACTCGAAGCCAGATCGGTCGACAAGCCCACCCCGTTGGTCCCACCGAACGCGTGGCCCGGCCACGCCAGAACAACGAGACTCAGGACCATCAGTGCGGCCAACGTCGTGCGACGACGGCGCGCCCTCATTCGTGCTCGCGCCGCCCGACGGCTGGACACCAGCGCACCGACGCGTTGAGTGCGTCCGACCTCCGAAGAGTGGATCACTCGCAACGTCGCCTGGGGTGAGTCGACGACCTCGTCAACGCTGGGATACATCTCCATGGCAGCCATCGCACTCACCTCTTTCTCACATCTTACGAACACCTGTTCGTAACTATAGGCGAACAGGTGTTCGTACGCAAGAGGATTCTTGCCAGTCCCGTCGCTACGTGACGACCGCCAAGAGCCGTCCCACCCTCCCGAAAGATGCCCGCGAGGACGGTCGGCGACGCAACGCACCCTCCACCTCGTCCACAGATCGAACCAGGCGGATTCTGTGCCGCGTCACCAGACGGGCACACTCTAAGGACAGGTTGTGACACGGGTGGTCGTGCGAGTCGGTGACTTGACCATCGGTGACCCACACCACGGGCTCCGACGGACGTGCCTGACGTAGGGCCCAACTCAACGCCGGCCCGTCGACACCGTTGCCGACATTGCCGATGTGGGGACGTTCGGCGACGCGCCCATTGGCCGCCAACACCCAGATGTTCGGAGTGCCGCCGCTGTCGCCGGGTCTATGGCTATACCCCACGATCAGCGCATCCGGTGCGCTTCTCAACAGGTCCTCGAGCGAGGTGGCACTGACGTCCATCGAGCCGGACTGGTCGATGACCACCACGCCGCCCTGTGAGGACGCTCGGCCGGCGAAAGCCCGCTGCATGGGGTCGAGCAACAGTCTGCTCGGGTAACGCATCGCGGTCCCGCTCGTCGCCGGATGAGACCGACGATGTGCGCCTCGTCGCCGACGATCGACGTAGGTCATCCCCTGGTCGAAGTGCAACTCGGCGAAGACCCCGCTGGGCGCTCGACGTGAACTCGTCTCTAGGGACCGACCGAAGATCCGTAGGGTGACGGCGTCGTGGGGAACCGCGGCCCCCATCGACCTGCTCAGTAGGCGCGCGATCGGTAGGGTCACCGCCGCGAATCCCTCTGGCACGTCGTCACCGTTCAATCGCGTGTCGGCGATCTGGGCGACGTCGAGGCCCTCGACCATCGACAGCACTCGCTTCTTGATCGCGCGTAGAGCCTTCGACCACATCGCGTCACCCGCTGCGATGCCTCGAAGATACTCGGTCTCGCCTCCCGTCCCCAGCACGGCCAGGAGAAAGCACACCGCCTCGCCCCACTGTCGCGCCTCGACCAAGCGTCGCCCTCCGGGCTTCTCGCTCCCATCGCGCAGGGTCGACACGTCAAATCCCAGGCGGCCGAGTAGCAGGTTCACACGGAACTCCTCGGCGCACTCCAACGCTCGCGGCGAGATATCGGCGTCGTCGGGCACGTGACGGGCCAAGAAGGGACTCACGCGGATATGCATCAGTTCGTGCGCGCGCACCGTTCTCGACGCGCTGTCCACACCCGAGGGGATCCGCAGGACCCTCTCGGTAAGGTTGCAGCTGGCGCCGCCTCGAAGGCTGGTTCCCTCCTCGATCGCCCAGCGCCCTTGT
Organism: Acidobacteriota bacterium; assembly: GCA_018971185.1. Taxonomy (GTDB): domain Bacteria; phylum Actinomycetota; class Acidimicrobiia; order Acidimicrobiales; family RAAP-2; genus RAAP-2. The sequence goes on along the minus strand of JAGXBH010000004.1, from coordinate 77,653 downwards.
TCGAAACGGTCACGACGACCCTCGACGAGTTCGGGAAAGGCCACCGGCGTCATTCGACGGAGCCGATCACCAGCGCATCGAGCACCGCGGTCGCACTGGCCTCGTCGAACAAGAGACGAGCTGCGCGCTCGGCCCCCAGGGCCCCTCGCAGTTGATCGAAGGCGTAGAACCGGCGCAATGAGACGCGCCGCGCGGCGTCACCGAAGGAGCCGTTGAGCGCCGGCGCCCGTAGGTCGTCACTCAGTGACGCCACGGCGTGGGGATGGGGCCGGTCAATACGTACCGCCACGGGGAATCGATCGCGCAACGCCGCGGGGATCTCCTCCAGCTCATCAATGTTGCTCGTCATCACCACGGAGAAGTCCGGGCCGGGCCTCACCCACTGGCCGGTCTCGGGATTTCGCCATCGGGCCGAATCCAGCGAATCGGTGACGGCGAGCAACGTGCTCAACGCGTCGCCCGAGGCCCGGTCCACCTCGTCCACCACCAAGCGTCCGCCTCGTCCCGAATTGGCGGTCCACGCACGGATCGCTGGACCTTCGCGCCACTCCCACTTCCCTGCGCCGGTGGGCATCCAGGTGCCCGTGATCTCACCCGTCGTGAGGTCCTCGGTGCACACCAGGCGCTCTGAGATACCCGTGGTCACGCCCAACTTGAGGGCGGCGTAGGTCTTACCCGTCCCGGGTGGGCCGTAGAGCAAGACACGACGGATGCCCGCCGCCAACACATCAGTAACGTCACGCCAACACTGTCCCGTCGTCAATTCGCTCTCGTCCATTTGGCCTCCTCGAACGACCCAAAGGTCGCCTCGGGACCGGCGAGCGACGAGGCTTTCTCACGCCGGGGGCCGACGGTCATGACCGTTACGCCAGCAACTACTCGATCGACTCCCCGAGATAGACGGCGCGGATCCGCGGATCGTGCAAGAGCTTCGATGCGTCATCGCTGAAGGCGATGACGCCGTTCTCCATCACGTAACCGCGGTCGGCGAGTCGTAGGGCCTGCGCGGCGTTCTGCTCGACCACCAGGACCGTGGTCCCCGACTTTCGAATCTCCGCGATGATGCCGAAGATCTGGTCGATGATCATCGGCGCGAGGCCCATTGACGGCTCGTCCAGCAACAGGAGCCGCGGGTGCGACATCATTGCGCGACTGATGGCCAACATCTGCTGTTCGCCACCGGACAGGTTCCCACCCAACTGCTTTCGCCGATCCTTCAGGATCGGGAACAGGGTGAACATCCGCTCCATGTCGTCGTCGTAGTTGTCCTTGCGGCCGAAGGCCCCCATCTCGAGGTTCTCCTGCACCGTCATCTCCGGGAAGATGCGACGACCCTCGGGCACGTGGCTGATGCCCATCGTCGTGAAGAGGTGCGCCTTCACCTTGGTGATCTCCTGCCCCTCGAAGGTGATGGTTCCAGAGGACGGTGCGTGGAGCCCCGAGAGCATTCGCAGTGTCGTTGACTTTCCCGCACCGTTCGCTCCGAGCAACGTCACCACCTCGCCCTGGTTCACCTCGAACGAGATGCCGTGCAACGCGGTGATCGCGCCGTAGCGCACCACCGCATTCTCGACCTTCAACATCATTTCGACTCCTCGGCGATCCCGGTGTCCGACGCACCAAGGTACGCCTCGATCACCGCCGGATTCGCTCGAATCTCCTCCGGCGTCCCTTGGGCGATCACCGAACCGAAATTGAGGACGTAGAGTCGCTCGGCCAGCGCCATCACCAGTTTCATGTCGTGCTCGATCAGGAGAATCGAGACGTTCATCTCGTCGCGAACCCTGCGAATGAGCTCAGTCAGATCGTTCTTCTCGGCGGGATTGGTCCCGGCGGCGGGCTCGTCGAGCAAGAGCACCTGCGGACGCGTGGCGAGCGCACGAGCGATCTCGAGTCGACGACGCGCGCCGTAGTTCAGTGAGGCCGCGATCACGTTGGACTGCGACGTGAGACCGACGAACTCAAGGAGGTCCCTCGTCGCGGCGTCCGAGCGAACCTCATCGCGACGGGTCGCGGGACCCTTGAGCATCGCGCCGACCGCGCCGAGACCCCGGTGCGACTCGGCCCCGATCTTGACGTTTTCGAAGGTCGTCATCGCCGAGAACATTCGCGAGGCCTGGAAGGTCCTCGCCACTCCCGCGGCGCTCACCCGGTAGGGCTTCTTGCCGATGACCGAGTACCGCTTGCCCTTCGCGTCGGTGAAGGTGATGCTCCCCTGCTGGGGCGTGTAGACGCCGGTGAGTGAATTGAACAAGGACGTCTTGCCCGCACCGTTGGGTCCGATGATGGCCAGAATCTCGCCGCGCTTCTGCGAGAGCGTGACGTCGTTGAGTGACACGACTCCGCCGAAGCGAAGAGTGACGTTCTGCACGTCGAAGAGGTTGTCAACCATCACAGCTCCTCTTCGACACGGTTATGCGGACCGATATGGGTCAGCATCTGGTCTCGCGCCACCCCCGACTCCACCTGCGTGACTTCACGAAGTCGCCGACGTGACGGCAACAGTCCCGCCGGGCGGAAGATCATCATCACGATCAGCAGGGCCCCCAAGTACATGTAGAGGTCCGCGGGGTTGTACCACGCCGGAGGTGACTGGATCATGTAGACCACGAAACCCTGGATCACTAGCCCACCGACCACCACGCCCGCGATCGAGCCCATCCCGCCGAAGATCACCAGGACGAGGATGTTGATCGAGAACGACAGGGAGAAGGTGGGGGGCGTCACGAACAGGGTCTGCGAGGCCGTGATCACCCCCGCGAACCCCGCGCTCGCCGCGCCGATGGCGAAGGCCATGACCTTGTACTTCAAGGGATAGATACCCAGCGACTCCGCGGCCACTTCGTCCTCGCGGATCGCCACCCAAGCACGACCGACGCGCGAATGCTCCAGGCTCGAGAAGATCATGAGGAAGAGCACGATGAAGGCCAGTGTCAAGTAGTAGTAGGGCTGGGGGGTCAACCCCCAGAGATACTTCAGGGGACCCAGGTGGACCGACAGATACGGGATCTGATTGGTCCCCGTCGACCCGCCCGTGATGCCGTAGAGATTGTTGGCGAAGATAAAGATGATCTCACCAAAACCCAGGGTCACGATGGCCAGGTAGTCCCCGCGCAGGCGCAATGTCGGTATCCCCAGCACCACCCCGAATGCCATCGCCAAGATGATCGCGAACGGTATAGCGAAGAATGTGTTGAAATGGATGCCGAAGGGAGGTGACGTGGGCAGAGCACCCGTCACCCAAGCCGTCGTGTAGGCCCCAATCGCGTAGAAGGCGACGAATCCGAGGTCGAGGAGCCCGGCGAAGCCCGTCACGACGTTGAGCCCGATCGCCAGCAGGATGTACACCGCGACCAACTGCACGATGTTGGTCTGCCACGACTGTGAGGTGATGATCCTCGGCAGGAATATCCCGAGCAGCACGAGCAGGGCGTAGCCGCTGTAGCGACCCGAACGCCGACTCCGGACGTACTTGACGCGCGCGGCGGCACTCGCGACGGCGCGCGCGGCGGCCGCACCGGACTCCTGAGCCCGACGCCACGCACGGTGGCTGTACTTCGCGAACATCACGAGCAGCGAGAGCACCAGGGCGAGCAGGGCGAAGGTGATCCACCTGGGCGGGGTGAAGAAGCCGAAGAAGGACATGTGCTCAGAGAACGATCCCGTGAACCCCGAAGTGGGCTCCGAGCCGTTCCCCTGGGGGCCCGTCATCACCAGGACCAGGAGCCCGATGAGGATCGCCCCGGCGACACGCTTCACCATGTGATGTTGGAACACGCGTAGCATCAGGCCGACCTCCCCAGACGCTCACCCAGAATTCCCGTCGGTCGCACCATGAGTACCAGCACGAGGACCGCGAAGGCGACGACATCGATGTAGACGCCGTCGAAGAACGCCACGGAGAAGCTCTCCACGATTCCCAGCAGCAGACCACCGATGACGGCGCCGCGAAGGTTACCGATCCCTCCGAGCACGGCCGCCGAGAAGGCCTTGAGCGCGGGCGTGAATCCCATGGTGTACACCACGCCGATGGGTATCGCGAACAAGAAGCCCGCCACGCCACCGAGGAATCCACCCAGGACGAAGGTCAGCGAGATCGTCCGGTCGATGTTCACCCCCATGAGTGACGCGGTCTCCGCGTCCTGGGCGACCGCTCGGATCCCCCGTCCCAGTTTGGACTTGGCCACGAAACGGTCGAGCGAGACCAGCATGATCACGCCCACGATGACGATGACGATGTAGTACATCTGAACCGGCGCGCCGAAGATCGTGAATACCGTGTTGTTGGTGAAGGGCGCGTCCATCGAAAGGTTGATCCGACCGAACTCCTTGCCGTAGAAGTTGAAGAGGAAGTACGACGCCCCGATCGCGCTGATGAGGTACGCCAATTTCGGGGCGTTGCGCCGTCGCAGCGGACGATAGGCCACTCGTTCCAACGCCAATGCCGCGAGCGCGCCCGCGAGCCCACCGACGAGGACGCCGAGGATCACGTAGATCACCGACTCCGTGGCGGTCGGTGTCGAACCACCGACGAGCGCTTTCATCAAGAAGAAGCTCGCGAAGGCACCGCTCGTGAAGATCTCGGAGTGCGCGAAGTTGATGAGCCGCAGAACGCCGTAGACCATGGTGTAGCCAATGGCCACCATTGCGTACACCACGCCGTTGGCGACACCACCGACCAGTAGTCCCCAGAATTCATGTCCGAACGTAGAGAAGTGAGACGTGAAATAGGACACGGAAGCCCTTATCCTCTCCTAGAGACCAAATGAAAGGGCATTATAAGCCAACAACGAGGCCGGGGGAGGAACCCCCGGCCTCGTTGCGATGAACTACTTTCGTAGGACTAGTTGTGACCGAACTGGACGATCTTGCCGCCCTGCACCTGGTAGTAGTCGATCTGGCCCTTGCCAGCACCCACCAAGTTGCCGTCGGACTGGAACGCGATCGTCCCGGTGACACCCTTCAGCGTCGTCTTGTGAAGCTGAGGGATGAGGCTCGCCCGGATCTTGCTGATCGGTGCCTTGATGTTGACGTGCGCCAGAGCAGCCAGGATGATGCTCACCGAGTCGAACGCCTGGGGGGCGTAGAGCGCCTTGCCCGAGGTCACGCCACCGGAGATCTTCAAGAACGCCTTCTCGAGCGCGCCGGTGAAGTTGCCGCCTGAGGACCCACCCGCTGCGCTCAGGAACACGCCGTTGGCGGCCGAGCTCGGCGAGGTGCCGCTGATCAACGAGCTCGACTCCGAGCCGTCTCCCGACATCACCGCTCCCTTGTAGCCAGCGCTGTTCAAGGCACCCAGAAGCAGACCGAAGTCACAGTAGTAACCGCCGTAGAAGACCGCATCGGGGTTCGACGTCTTGATCTGAGTCGCTAGCGCCGAGTACTGCGTCGGCGACGCGGTGCCCGGGGGGCACGACGAGCTCTCGGCGTACGTCACCTGGGTAACCTTGGCACCCAACTTCTGAGCGTCGATCGCGACGACCTGCGCGAGGCCACTTCCGTAGAACGATCCGTCGCCGATCACCTCGAGGGTCTTGGCGTGCTTCTTCGTCACGAGCAGGGAGGCGTCGGCCTGGCCCTGGACGTCGTCACCGTAGACGACACGCATGAAGTTGTTGTTCTTCTTGCCCGTCGTCAGGCCCGCGGCGGTCGCCGAGGGGCTCACCGTGGCGATCTTGGCGGCCTGGTAGAAGGGCTCGGCCGACTTCGTGGCCCCTGAGAATGCAGGACCGACGACGGCGACGAGGTTCTTGGTCGCGACGGCCTTCTGGGCGGCCGCGGGCGACAGCGTGCCAGAACCCTGGTCGTCAAACCAAGCAGCCTGGACCTTGAACGGCAACATGCCAGTGGCGTTCGCCTCCTGGATGGCGAGTTCCACGCCCCACTTCATGTTGATGCCCAATTGGGCGTTCGCGCCCGACAACGGTCCTTCGTAGCCGATAACGAATGTCGGCTTCGTCGCAGCACCCGATGCTGAGGCAATGCCGACCGCCGGCACCGCCATCAACAACAGGGCGCTCGACGAGACCGCAGCCACCGTCTTATTCAAACGAAACTTCATCAGTTCGTCTCCCTTAACTGTTCAATTGATGTCATTTTGCATTACCACGTACCTGCAGCCGACCCGATATACCGAGAACTCACGCACATGTCACACACGGACCATTTTGGTCACTACGGAACAGTAGCAGTGCGAAAGTCCAGAAAATGACAGAGTTGTGTTAACAGTTGTGACGATTCCGAGCCTTACCATTACGCTCAGATGAAAAGCGAACAGGTGTTTGATTTCCCTCCCGACAGGCCCTAGAGTACGAACAACTGTTCGTGCACGGAGGAACCCATGGCCGAAGTACTCACCCCAATGAGGCGCAAGATCCTCGAGTTCATCATCACCTGTCAGCGCGAGAGAAACTTCCCTCCGACGATTCGTGAGATCGCCGCTCACGTGGGACTCAATGCCCCGGCCACCGTGGCCAACCACATCGAAGTCCTGAAGAACGCCGGGTACATCGAGAAGAACCCGAAGCAGCCACGTACCCTCACCGTTCGTCTCGACGTGGACGAGGTGAGCTCGGAGACCGAGGTGACCAACATCCGCAGGATTCCCTTCGTAGGTTCCGTGGCCGCCGGAACGGGCGTCATGGCGGCGGAGAACGACCACGAACTCATGGCGATACCCGAGCAGTTCGCGGGCCGCGACGAGAGTTTCGTCCTGCAGGTCCGAGGCGATTCGATGGTGGGCGCCGGCATCCTGCCCGGTGACTATCTCGTCGTCGAACGTCAGAAGACGGCCGAACGAGGGCAGATCGTGGTGGCCGGGATCCCCGGTGACGAGGCGACCGTCAAGCGTTTCTTCCCCCAGGGATCACGCGTCGTCCTCCAGCCAGAGAACCCGTCGATGGAGCCTATGGAGTTCGCCGCCGATGACGTTCAGATCTTCGGGCGCGTGATCTCAGTGTTGCGCAACTACTAGTTGGCGGATGACTCAATACGGTGCGGAGCGCAACCACTCACCCAACGTCGCGGCGTAGGTCTCGACCTGTTGAGCGGAAATGAATTCGTCGCTGCGGTGAGCGAGCAATGGGTCACCGGCGCCGAAGTTCGTCGCCGGGATCCCCAGCTCGTGAAACGTCGCGACGTCGGTGAAGCCGACCTTGGCGCGAGGTGGTGCACCCGTCAACTCCACCAGTTTCGCGAAGTACCGGTTGTCGAGTCGCGGCATCGCCGACGGCGCCCAGTCGAGGACCTCGAGTTCGTCGCCGTCGACGATGAGTTCACCCAGGTACTCGCGTAGCCACGCCACCGCCTCGTCACGCGTACGGTCCGGTGCCACTCGGTGGTTCAAGACGCACGACGCCACGTCGGGAACCACGTTGGGGGCGACCCCGCCAGCGACCGCGACCGCCTGTAGTTGTTCGACGTAGGTGACACCGTCCATCGTCACTTCGCGTGGCTGATACGTCGCGACGAAGGACACCAGGTCACCGAGTCGATGGATGGCGTTTCGCCCGGTGAAGGGACGTGCGGTGTGAGCGCGGCGCCCGCGCAACGTGATCCCCACCCGCAGGGTCCCCTGACACCCGGCCTCGACTCGGCCGTCGGTCGGCTCGGCCAGGACGGCCACGTCGGCGACCAGCAACTCGGGACGGATCTCCGCCACCTCCACCAAACCCGACCTCGTGCGTTCGATCTCCTCACGCGCGTAGAAGACCCAAGTCAACTCGACACCGCGCGGCTGGGGTTCAAGAGCGAGGTCGATCATCGCGGCGAGTGACGCCTTCATATCGACCGCGCCCAGTCCGTGGAGGGCGTCACCCTCGATACGGGCCGCCGTCACGTCTCCGGGAACGGTGTCGAGATGTCCGGCGACGAGGATCCTGGTCGCGTGAAGGCCGTTCGTGCGTGCGATGACGTTGTCCCCCACCCGCTCCACGATCAACGCGTCATTGGCGCGAAGTCGCTCGTAGACCAAACCCGCCAGGACGTTCTCGTTGCCGCTCACCGAGTCGACCGCGACGAGGGCCATCACGTCGGCCAACGTGGTCACGTCGCCACCCCGTGTTCGCGCAAGAGCGAGTTCAGCGCCACCTTGGAGTGCCGCTCGTCCTCACTCAGTCGCTTGATGATCAGCACGCAGGGCAGGTAGAACTCCCCTCCGTTGAACTCGCGACGACGCTGGGCGGACACCGCCACACAGTGACTTGGCACATGACCGCGCGAGACCTCCAGGCCCGTCTCGGCATCGATGACCGGGATCGACGGGTTCAAGATGGTCCCCGCCCCCAACACCGAACCCTTGCCCACTCTCGCCCCTTCGACCACCATGCAACGGCTCCCGATGAAGGCCCCGTCCTCGATGACGACCGGCACCGCGTTGGCGGGTTCCAGCACGCCTCCAATGCCGACGCCACCCGCCAGGTGCACATTGGCCCCGATCTGGGCGCAACTGCCCACCGTGGCCCAGGTGTCGATCATCGTGCCAGGACCCACCCACGCGCCGATGTTGACATAGCTGGGCATCATGATCACCCCCGGGCTCAGGTAACTACCTCGTCGCGCCGAAGCCCCTGGGACCACGCGCACACCGCGGCGCGCGTAATCGGTCTTCAGGTCCAACTTGTCGTTGAACTCCATTGGACCCGACGACGTCGTCTCCATCTCGCGCAGACGGAACAGCATCAAGATCGCCTGCTTCACCCATTCGTGCACGACGACCTGATCCTTCTCATCGACTTCGGCCACGCGGAGCTGACCGTCGTCGAGCTTCGTGATGACGAGTTCGACGTCGCGTCGCGCCTCGAGGTGAGCCGGGGACAACTCCGCGATCTCGCTATACCAGTGCCGAATCCTTGATTCCAGGTCGCTCATGGGTCAATCGTAGTGTGGTGATTCGGCCCAGTCCCTTAGTCGTTGCGCGGCGATCTCCAGGCGATCATCCGGTTGGACCATCGCGACGCGGGCGAAGTCGCCACCGGCGCTGCCGTAGAGTTCGCCCGGGCTCACGATGAGGCCCGCCACCTCCGCGAGCCACCCCGCGAGCTGCCATCCATCCATACCGGGGCGCGCGCACCAGAGGTAGAACGAACCTCGTGGGGCGGGACAATGCACCCCGGCCGCGCGCAACGCGTCACCGAGGATCTGCAGACGTCGGTAGTAGGTATCGCGCTGGAGCTCGACGTGTTCGTCATCGTCGTAAGCGAGGGCGACCGCTGACTGGACGGGCGCCGCCACCATGAGCCCCGCGTGTTGTCGCACCAATCGAAGGTACGAGACGACGTCGGCGTCACCCGCGTAGAAGCCCGCCCGCACGCCGGCCAGGTTGGATCGTTTGGACACCGAGTGCACGGCGATCACGTTGTCGAGGCCGTGCTGAAGGATGCTACGAGGTTGGTCCTGCCACGTGAAGTCGGCGTAGCACTCATCGCTGGCCACCAGGACGTCGTTCTCTCGACCCCAGCGCGCCACCGCCCCCAGGTCGTCCAGCTCACCGGTCGGATTCGACGGGGAATTCGACCAGAGCACCAGGGCCCGGCGCACGTCCTCTGGCGCCACGGCGTCGAGGTCGAGCGAACCGTCGCGCCAGGGGACCTCGACCGCGCGCAGACCCGCCAGGGTGGCACCCATCGCGTAGGTCGGGTACGAGATCGCCGGGTACAGGACCGTGTCGCGGTCGTCACGGCGTAGGTGGAGATACGTGGCCAGCGAGGCGACGAACTCCTTGGTCCCCACGCAGGCGGCCAGCTGCGACTCCGCCAACTCGACCCCGAAGCGCCGCGACAACCAGCCGGCGGCCGCCTCACGGTAGCGGAGGGTCCCCGCCGAGGGAGGGTAACCGCGAGCGCCGCTGGCGCGGCCCAATTCGCGAATCACGAACTCCGGCGGCGCGTCCACCGGGGTCCCGATCGAGCAGTCGATCGCGCCCCCCTCGTGGCGTGACGCTCTCTCTCGCAGCCCCTCGAGGCGCTCGTAGGGGTAGGGCGGCGGGACGAAACTCACGGCACCGCCCGCCACGGGGCGAAGCGGGCGACCCCCACCTCATCGAGGACCACGCGCACGACCACGAAGTCGTCGGTGACCGACGTGTCGATGACCTCACCCTCGCGATGGGCCGCCGCCACGAGGTCACCACGGTCGAGAGGAAGGTACAGCGTCACGACCCGGTCCTGCGTGCGCAGTCGATCACCGATGGCCGCGATGACTTCGGACATGTTCTCGTGGGTCAACGCCGACACCCAGACGCTACCCTCGTAGAGCTTCGCGAGGTCCCGCGAGCGTGATCCGGGCACGTCGGCCTTGTTGAACACCAGCAACTCGGGCACCGCGTCGGCATCGATCTCGCGCAGGACCTCACGGACCGCGCTGATCTGGGCCTCGGCGTCGTCGCTCGACCCGTCGACCACGTGAACCAGCAAAGTGGCCAGCTGCACCGACTTGAGCGTGCTCATGAAGGCCTCCACCAACTCGTGGGGCAGGTTCGAGATGAACCCAACGGTGTCAGTCACCAGGATCGTCTCTCCTCCGGGCAATTGTCGTTGGCGCGTCCGCGGATCCAGGGTGACGAACAACCGGTCCTCGGTGGGAACCTCGGCGTCGGTGAGGGCGTTCAGCAGCGAGGACTTACCGGCATTCGTGTAGCCCACCAACGTCACCTCGCGGTGCCGACCCCGATCGCGTCCCTGTCGCTGAACGTCGCGCGTCCGGTCGATCTCCTTGAGTTCGTGACGGATGCGGTGGATCCGATTGACGAGACGTCGTCGATCGACCTCGAGTTGCGTCTCGCCGGGACCCCGCGTCCCGATCCCTCCCGCCTGCTGGGACAACGAGCCCCCCGCCCGACGTAGTCGAGGTAGCCGGTACTGCAGTAGCGCGAGTTCCACCTGCGCCTTTCCCTCGGGGGTGCGTGCGTTCTGGGCGAAGATGTCCAGGATCACCGCGGTGCGGTCGATCGCCGTGCGCCCCAGGATCTTCTCGAGGTTGCGTTGCTGCGCGGGCGTGAGGTTCTGCTCGAAGACCACGGTGTCGGAGTCCACCGCCAGACAGATCTCGCGAAGCTCCTCGACCTTCCCCGAACCCAGGTACGTCGCCGGGTCCGGAGCCTCGCGTCGTTGCACGACGCGCGCGACCACGTCGGCACCCGCGGTGTCGACCAGGAGGGCCAACTCGTCGAGCTGGTGATCGAGTTCCTCGGCGCTCATCCCCGGGAACTGGACGCCCACCAACACGATCTTCTCACGAAACGAACGATCGATCAGAGTGGTGGGGACGTACGTCACCCGCCAAGCCACTCCACGTTCGCGACGAACTTCACGGGACCCTCGAGTCGAGCGCTGCCCTCGCCCAGGGTGACGCGCAGGGAGCCCCCCGGGTTATCGACCGTGACCTCCGAGCCCGTGAGGCCGCGCTGGTGGCACACCGCCGCCGTCGCGACCGACCCGGTGCCGCAGGCCAGGGTCCAGCCAACGCCGCGCTCGATCACGCGGATGGCGACGTGGGCCTCGTCGATGATCTCCACGAATTCGACGTTGGCACCCCCGAGTTGCTGGGCGAGTTTCGCGGCTAACTCCTCGCGATTGACGTCGTCCCAATCCGGGTTGTCGACGACCACCACGTGGGGGTTGCCCACGTGGGCCACGCCCAGCGCTCCCTCGACGGTGCGGCCGAGCGTCACCGGTCCCATGTCCACGCTGCCCGTGCCGCAGTCGTCGCGCAGGTCCAATGTGACGAGCCTCTCCCCCGCCAGGGTCTGCACACGCATCTCACGGTCCGATCGACCGGTCGCCCGGCGCACCGCGGCCGCGAGGCAGCGGATCCCGTTGCCCGACATCTCGGCCACCGTGCCATCGGCGTTGAACAACGACATCGAGATCGAGGACCCCACCGACGCGACGAGCAGTCCGTCGGCGCCCACGCCGATGTGTCGATCACACGCGGCGCGCGCCCTCTGCGGGTTCCACCACGGCGTCGAACCCTGTTCCACCACGTCGACCAAGAAGTCGTTGCCCGCGCCCTGCCACTTTTGTAACGATCGAAGTGCCATATCCATTAGTCTCGCACGAACCCATCGGAACCGTTCAGAACTTGCTCGAGTCGCTTCGCCGCGTCAGCCGGTTCGTCGAACCAGAGCACGCGAGGATCGCGCTGGAACCACGAACGCTGGCGTCGCGCCAGCCGCCGACTCTGGGTGATGGCGTCCTCGATACATTCATCGAGGTCGGCGCCTTCTTCCAGGTGGCGGAGTAGTTCGCGGTATCCCACGGCCTGTCGAGCCGTGCGACTCATTCCCTGCTCCCTCAGGTGTACGACCTCCTCCAGTAGTCCTTGTTCCATCCAAGCCTCGAAACGTCTCCGGATTCGCACATCGAGAACATCAAATTCACAATTAAGTCCCACCTGGACCACTCGCGGCGCTCCGTAGTGGCGCAACCCCGGGCCGAAGGAGGAGAACGGGCGGCCCGCGCCGATGCAGACCTCGAGGGCGCGCACGATCCGACGTCGGTTGGTCGGCTCCATCCGGGTCGCGGCCACGGGGTCGCGGCGGCCCAGCTCCTGGTGCAGGACCGTCACGTCGTCGCTGCGCGCCTCGAGTTCGGCGCGGACCTCGGGGAATTGTCCCGGGATGTCGAGGTCGTCGATCACCGCGCGACCGTAGAGGCCGGTACCACCCACGTAGAGCACCGCCGCCCCCGTCGACCAGATCCCCTGGGCGGCCGCGCGCGCGGCGCCCTGGAACTGCGAGACGGTGAACTCCTCGCGCGGCTCGATCAGGTCGAGCAGGTGATAACGCACCTCACGGCGCTGCGAAGGTGTCGCCTTGGCCGTGGCGATGTCCATCCCCCGATAGACGGTCATCGAGTCCACACAGACCACCTGCACGTCACCCCCGCTGCGCAGGGCGACTTCGTGGGCGATCGCGGACTTTCCCGTCGCCGTCGCTCCCACGAGCGCGACGGCGCGACGTGGCTGATCCCTCACGAACCCAACAGCGGCAAGCGGACCTTGTGACGTGGACTGCGCTTCACCGCGACCAGTTCGCCCAGGAGGTGATACGGCGCCCCGTGGGTGACGCGCACCTCCACCAGAGCGCCCGCGCGCACGTTCTCCTCGGTTTTCGCGAAGTGGATGAGCTTGCCCTGGCGAGTACGACCCGAGAGCATGCGGTCATTGCGCCGCGAGACCCCCTCGACCAAGACCTCCTCCACCCGTCCCTCGCGCGCGCCGTGATGACGCAACGCCGAGCGGTCGAGCACCTCCTTCAGGCGCGCGAAGCGGTCGGCCACCACCTCATCGGGAACGAAGTCCTCCCCCATCTCCGCCGCGCGGGTTCCCTGGCGGGGCGAGAAGATGAAGGTGTAGGCCCCATCGAACTGCGCCGCGGCGACCACGGCGAGCGTCTCGTCGAAGTCGGACTCCGTCTCACCGGGGAAACCCACGATGAGGTCCGTGGTCACGTGCAGGTCCTCGATCGACGCGCGGGCCGCCTCCAGCCGCTCGAGGTAGCGTTGCGCGGTGTAACCGCGGCGCATCGCGGCCAACACCCGATTCGAACCCGATTGCAGAGGCAGGTGGAGCTGAGGGCACACCGCGGGCGTCTCGGCCATCGCCGCGATGGTCTCGGTGCGCAGGTCCTTGGGGTGCGGGCTGGTGAAGCGGATGCGCTCTATCCCCTCCACCTCGCCCAGGGCGCGAAGGAGTTCAGCGAAGAGTGGTCGGCGCCGCGTGATGTCGCGGCCGTAGGAGTTCACGTTCTGCCCGAGCACGGTGATCTCGGTGACTCCCGAAGCGGCGAGCATTCGGGCCTCGGCGACCAGGTCCTCCAAGGGGCGACTGATCTCTCGTCCGCGCACCGCGGGGACGATGCAGTAGGCACACGTGTTGTCGCAACCGGTCTGGATCGTCATCCACGCCGCCCACGGCAGTTCGCGCACCGCGTAGAGCGCGGGGGCCATATCGAGCGCGGACGAGGGGTCGGGTGCGTCCCAGACGTCGACGACGGGGCCGGTCCGCGCCGCTCGTCGCAGGAGTTCCGGCGCCGAGCTCAGGTTGTGGGTGCCGAAGACCACGTCGACCCAGTGGGCCCGCTCCATGATCTCGCCGCGGTCCTTCTGGGCCATGCACCCACCGACGGCGATCTGCATCTCGGGACGACGCTCCTTCTCGGCCTTGAGGTGACCCAGTGCGCTGTAGAGCTTGAGGTCGGCGTTCTCACGGATGGTACAGGTGTTGAAGATCACCACGTCGGCGTCGGCTCCCTCGCTCGCCGCGACCATTCCTTCGCCGACGAGCATCCCCGCGAGGCGCTCAGAATCATGCTCATTCATCTGGCAGCCGAAGGTGCGAATTGAGAACGTGCGCGGCGTCGACACCCCGCCAGCCTAATCTTTCACTCCGCCCAAGCCCTCCGGCCCCGCTACTGGGGCACCACCTCCTCTGGACTCGTGCGGTCCATCGTCACCCCCGCGCCCGACACCACGACGAGGACCAGTCCCACGAGCACGAGGGCGGTCGCGCGCTCGTGGAGCAGAAGGGCACCGAAGACGAACGCGATCGCCGGATCGAGACTCATCAAGACGCCGGCCGCCGCCGGGCTCAATCGACGAAGGGCCAACAACTCGGCGGCGAAGCCCAGGACGATCGACATCAGTCCCACCACCACGAGCCGCAGACCCATCGAGGGGTGCTGTTCGACGACCGCGAGTCGCGACAGGGACCACGGGAGGGTCACGAGAGCGCTCACGCTCATCGAGACCGCCAGGCCCTCGAATCCCGCCGTCGCCCCGCCCACCTTGGCCGCCGCGAAGACGTAACCGCCCCAGCCCAACCCACTGCCCAGGGCGAAGAGCGCACCCACCAGGGTCACCCCCCCGCCCGGATGCGACAGCAACACCACCCCTATGGCGGCCAGCGCGGCGAAGGCCAGATGCCGACCGCTGCGGCGACCCACTACCGCGACGCACAGCGGACCGAGGAACTCGATGGTCACGGCCGAGCCCAGCGGGATCCTCGAGATGGCTTGATAGAAGCAGACGTTCATGAATGCCACGGTGACCCCGAGCACGATCGCTGCTCGCCACTGCACGCGGCTCCACGAACGGAGTCGCGGCCGGGTGGCCACCAGCAAGATGACGGCGCCGCAGAGGAAGCGCCATCCGCTCGTGGCGGTCGGACCCAGCGGCGCGAAGACCGGCTGCACCAACGCGGCGGACCACTGGATGAGGGCGGCACCCAGGATGATAAACCCGGCGCCCGCCAGCGAGACGTGCGATTTCGACGGGGTCACGGGTCTAGTGCAGTTGTAGGCCGCGTCGGTCGGCGTCGAGTTCCCACACGACGCCCGGCAGCGAACGTTCCACCAGGAACTCACGCGCCGCGGACGCGACGTCGCCCGAGGTCCCCTGGTCGCACAGGGCCAACATGGTCGATCCCGCCCCCGACCAACACGAGCCGGCCGCACCTGCGTCGCGTAGCCGTTCGAGCAGCGGCGCGGCGAAGGGCAACAGCGCGTTGCGGTAGGGCTGGTGCAGGCGGTCTTGCATCGACGCGGCGACGAACTCCTCGCGCCGGGCGAGTCCCGCGATCAGCATGGCCACGGCGCCCACGTTCGCGACGGCGTCGGCGAAGGCCACCTGCGCGGGAAGGACCCTTCGCGCCGCGGCGGTGGCCAGTTCCTCGTCGGGAACCACCACCACGAACTTCCACTCCGGGTCCAACTCCAGCGCGCGCGTGACGACGTCGCCGTCCGCGTCCAGGGTCGCCACCACGAGACCGCCGTACATGGAGGCGGCGGCGTTCTCCGCGTGTCCGTCGACCGCGCACGCGAGCGACAGCGCCGAGGGTGACCCCGCCGCGGCGGCGGCGGCCAGGGCCAGCGCCGCCGACGAGCCCAGACCTCGCGACAAGGGGATCTCTGAGTTGACGTGGATGGCGAAGTGGTCGTGGCCCAGCACCTGGGCGGCCACCTGGGCCCCGAGGTGACGTTCATCGTCGAAGAGACCCGCCCCGTAACCCGAACTCGAGATCGTGAAGCTCTCCGCGGGCGTCACCGAGACCTCGATGTATCTCGTCAGCGCGACGGCGAGGGCGTCAAAACCCGGTCCGAGGTTGGCGGAACTGGCGGGGACGCGTGCGATCATGGGAGTCAGCGTAGGCGTTGTGCCACGGCCGCCGGCGCCACCGGGTGCGCCACCGTCAAGGGTGTGCGCTGGGGAATGCCGGCGCCCACGCTCAACCATCCGACGACGTCACCCGGCTCCACCGCGTGGAACTCGGGCCAGATCGTCACTCTCACGTCGGCGTCGTGCAGGGCGCTGAACCACTCGAGGTTCAAGGGGGCCTTGACCACCACGTCGGTTCGCTTCGTGCCCCACCCCAGCGTTCCCACGACCATGCCACGGGTGACGTGCAGGGCGGTCTTGGTGGCGAGGATCGATTGCTCGATGCTCAGGGCGTCCTCACCAGCGGGTCCCAGGAGGTCCCCCCCACGAGCACCGAGCACCACGGCGTAGGACAGCTGCGTCTGACCGTTGAGCTCGAATCTCATCGCCATGACGTCGCACCCACCAGCGGCGTCAGTGCGTCCTGATTTCACCCCCACCACCTGATCGACGCCGACGAAGGGGGTGTAGGAGCCGAGGGTACCCGCCACGGGGAGCGTCACGCTCGATTGGTCGACGATCCTGCGCACCAGCGGTGACTGCATCAGCAGGGCCGCCAGGCGGCCTTGTTCGAGCGCCGTCGAGACCGATCGCGGGTCGACTCCCGACGTGTCGGCGTAATGAGTGTGGGTGAGGCCCAGAGCACGAGCCTGAAGGTTCATCTGCGCGACGAAGGCCTTCGACCCTCCCCAGGACATGTTCGCCAGGATCGTCGCGAAGTTGCCGGCGGAATGCACGAGAAGTCCGTCCAGAAGAGTCGATTCGCACAGCCGCTCACCCACCGCGACCGCGGCACTCGATTCGTCCGACGCGACCATCGAGTCGTAGTACAGGACATCGGCGCGGTTGATGGTCACGCACGGTCCCGACTGACCGAGGCTGAGTGGCAACCGCTGCAGGGTCACGTAGGCGGTCATGAGTTTGGTCAGGCTCGCGATCGGTGCGACGTGGTCGTGCCAGGTCTCCTGCACCCCGAGAGACGGGATAACGACGGCCGCGCTGACTCCCGCTGGCCAGGTGATCTTCGCTGTGCTCGCGGCCCCGGGAACCGTCACCGGGGTGAGCGTCGAGGTCGAGGCCGGCGGCGACGGCCGAATCACGGCCGACAAGGGCGTCGCGACGACCAGTGCGCCCACTATCGCGGTGCTGATCGAGAAGGAGACGAACCGGGTGAACAGTCCGAGGAGCGGGCGGCGGCGCCGGGTACGGGTCACCGAACCAATCTAGAGGTTGTCGTCGAGTTCGTCGGGCGAGATCAAGACCTTACGGGCCTTGGAACCGTCCCCGGGACCCACCACGCCCTCGATCTCGAGTTGGTCCATGATGCGGCCGGCCCGCGCGAATCCGACGCGCAACTTGCGTTGGAGCATCGAGGTCGAGCCCGACTGGTTACGGATCACGATCTCGCGCGCTTGACGCAGGATCTCGTCGTCGTCGTCGCCCGTTCCCGAGGAGGACTCGCCGCGCCCCGCGGGCACGTCGAGGGCCACCACCGTCTCGCGAACTCCGCCCTGCGCGCGCCAGTACTCCACGACCCGACGAACCTCCTCCTCGGCCACCCACGGCGACTGGAGGCGCCGGGCGATGTTGCTCGAGGCCGTCACCAGGAGCATGTCGCCCTTGCCGATCAGCCGTTCCGCACCCGCCTGATCCAGGATCACTCGGCTATCGGCGAGCGAGGACACCGCGAACGCCATACGACTCGGGACGTTGGCCTTGATGACGCCGGTGATCACGTCCACGCTGGGTCTCTGTGTCGCCAGCACCAAGTGGATGCCCACCGCGCGCGCCATCTGGGCGATGCGCACCACCGACTCCTCCACGTCGCGCGCGGCCACCATCATCAGGTCGTTGAGCTCGTCCACCACGATCACGATGTAGGGAAGGGTCTCGGGCTCGCGCCGCGACACGCCGGCGTCCAGCGACGTCGCCCGTTCGATGGCGTCACCCACCAACTCCTCGGTCGTGGGCTCCAAGGCGACTTGACCGCGAGCGATCATCTGCTGATAACTCGTGATGTCACGCGCACCGTTCTCCGCCAGCACGTCGTAGCGTCGCTCCATCTCCTTGACCGCCCAGGCGAGCGCGCCGGCGGCCTTCTTCGGGTCCACCACCACCGGAGCCAGCAGGTGGGGCAGATCGTTGTAATGGCCCATCTCGACGCGCTTGGGGTCCACCAGGAGCAACTTGAGCTGATCGGGCGTCGCGCGCATCACCAGCGAGGTGATCAGCGAGTTGATACACGAACTCTTCCCGGCTCCCGTCGCACCCGAGATCAGCACGTGGGGCATCTCTCCCAGATTCACCACGACCGTCTTTCCCGAGATGTCGCGTCCAATGGGCACGTCGAGAGGGTGCGTCGCGCCGATCGCCTCGTCCGAGGCGAGCAGGTCCCCGAGCGCGACGAGCGCACGCTGGCGATTGGGGACCTCCACTCCGATCGCCGAGCGACCAGGGATCGGCGCGAGGATCCGCACGTCCGGGCTGGCCATGGCGTAGGCGATGTCCTTGTTGAGCGACGTGACCCTCGACACCTTCACCCCGGGGCCGAGCTCGAGCTCGAAGCGAGTCACCGTGGGACCCATGGTGAAACCCACCAGCGTCGTGTCGACCCCGTGGGCGGCGAGGGCGCCCACGAGTTCCTCGCCCGCGGCCCCGATGGCCTCGCGGTCCTGACGCTGCTCGCGGGTGCGCGAGAGCAGGGACATCGGCGGCAGGTCCCAGTGGGATTCGTGAACAAGAGGATAGGACGCGACGGCGGCCACCTCGTCCAGCGCTTCCTCGGGCTCCTCGAGCACCTCGGGCGCGTATTCCTGGTCGCTCGGATCGTCCTCCTCGTCGAATCCCACGACGACCGGCGCCACCTCGTCGTCGTACTCGTCGTCGTACTCATCGTCGTATTGATCCTCGTACTCCTCCGCACGAGGCGTGCGCGTGGCCGCCCCGCGACGACGCGCGGGCGTCGGACCCTGATCGTCGAGCTCAGCCGCGGCGTCGTCGGTGGTCGTCGATGTCGGCCGCGTACTCCACCACTTCACGAAGTGGCGTCCCGCGAAGGCCAATGCCGCGCCCGTCGACTTGAGGAGCGTGACCAGTCCGATCGACGTGCCGATCATCACGGCGATCACCAGGACCGCGAGGAGGGCCGCCAACGCTCCGCCGGGACCGATGAAGCGCGCCAGCGTGCCGCCGACGAGCACGCCGAGCCAACCGCCCGCACGCCCCAGATGCGCCAACGAGGCGCCCAACCCCGGCCGTCCCTCGATCACGTCGCCGAGTCCCGACACGCTCACCAGGGCGAGGCACACGCCCCAGGTGAATCGCGCGCGTTCGAGCTCCACGCGGCCCAGCGCCAGGATCACGCCGAGGCCGATCAGCAGAACCGGTATCGCCACGCGGCCCACGCCGAAGACCAGAGTGAGACCCTCGTTGACCCGCCGCCCCACGGGGCCCAACGCGTCGAGCTGCGCGAGCGCGACGAGCAGGCCCGCCAGGATCATCAACACGATCAAGATGTCACGTTGGTGCCGGCTCCAAAGAGTCTCGTGCGTGACCGACGCGTGACGGCCGCGTGACGTCGCCCCCTTCGTCGATGCCTTGGCGGGACCCTTGGTGGATCCCTTGGTGGATCCCTTGGCCGTTGGTGGATTTCTTCGGGGCGTCACTACCACCCAAGTTACCGAACCGCACTTCGGCGCGGTGCGCATTCGCTTAGTCTGGTCAAATGCCCGCCCCCCAGCACACCAGTAGCGTCGACCTCGCCGCACGTCTCAAGGTCCTTGCGCGCAGCTGCGTCGTCGTCGCCGTCACCCCACTTTCACCCTCACTCGTCGAGGTCGTCCTGCGTGGTGACGCGGTCGACCTCGCCGGTGTCGCCGGCAACGACGTGATGGTCCTGGTCCACGACGGCGATATCGCGATCCGTCGGCGTTACACGGTGCGCGCACTCGACCCCGAGGAGGACACGTTCTCCTTGTGGATCTCACTCACCCACGACGGGCCGGCGTCGCGCTGGGCCCGCCACGCCCACGTCGGTGACGTGGTCGACATCGTCGGACCGCGCGGCAAGATCTTCCTCGAGGAGTCCGCAGACTGGCACCTCTTCATCGGCGACGTCTCCTCACTCGGCGCGTTCTACCGTCTGGCGCAGAGCATCGAAACCCCGGGGCGTGCCATCTTCATCGTCGAGATCGACGACCCGGTCGACGCCCTCACCGCCACCTTCGACGAGGAGCTGGGTGTCACGGCCATCTTCGTCGATCGAAATGGTCGTGGCCACGATGACCCCGCGGGACTGCTGAGCGGACTCGCCGCCCTCACGCTCCCGCCCGATGAGGGCCACGCGTATCTCTTCGGAGAGTTCCACGTGATGCGCACCCTCAAGAGCGCGCTGCTCGATCGTGGGCTCAACGCGACGCAAGTCAGCCTGAAGGCCTTCTACCGCATCGGGCAGTCCAATGGCCCCAACGGCGAGCCGTCCAAGGACGACTAGAGGACCACGACGGCCGCCAGGAGCACCGGCTGGCGGCGATACTTCTGGCCGAGGAGTCGACCCGCGGCGCGCTGGGCGATCTTGGTCAAGGACTCGTCGTCGACAATCCCGTCCTTGAGAGCGGACTGGATCGCGTCGCGCACCGTGGTCGTGACGGCGTCCACCACGTCACGGTCGTGCTCACCCTCGAACCAGCCCCTCGTCGTCACGCGAACCGGCTGGGCGATCACACCGCGCTCGGCGTCGACTCCGGCGGTGATCTGCAGGACCCCGTACTCCGCCAACATCCGGCGCTCCTCGAGGGGACGCTCGTCGAGGTCGCCGGCGCTGCCGTCGATGTAGTGGAAGCCCGCCGGCACCTGGCCGGCGCGCGAGATCCCCGCGCGGGTGACGTCGATCTGGTCGCCATCCTCGCAGATCAGGATGTGCTTGTCCGCGAGGCCCATGGAGGCGGCGAGGTCCGCGTGATGACGCAGGTGGCGATACTCACCGTGCACCGGCACGAAGTTCTTCGGACGCAGCAGCTGGTGCAGGGTCCTCAACTCACCTTGGCGCGCGTGGCCCGAGGCGTGCACCGGCTCCTGACCGGAGTGGATGACCTCGGTGCCGGCGCGATGCAGGTCGTCGATCACGCGACCCACCGACCACTCGTTGCCCGGGATCGGGTGCGACGAGAGGATGATGGTGTCCTCGGCGCCGACCGAGAAGTTGCGCGCGTCCCCACGCGAGAGCTTCGAGAGGGCGGCGAGGGGCTCGCCCTGCGATCCGGTGCAGATGACGCAGACCTCACCGGGCTCGTAACGACCGACGTTCTCGATATCCACGAAGTCCGCCGTGTCCACGTGCAGGAGGTTCAACTTGCGCGCCAGTTTGACGTTGGCCTCCATCGATCGGCCCATGAGGGCGATCTTGCGACGTTGCTGCAGGGCCACGTCGATGATCTGCTGGATGCGATGGATATGACTCGCGAAGCAGGCGACCACCAGGCGTCGCTCGGGTCGTTCGAGGAAGAGCCGGCGCAGTGCACCACCGACGGTGCTCTCCGACGCCGTGAAGCCCGGTTCCTCGGCGTTCGTCGAGTCGCATAGGAGCAGGGTCACGCCCTCCTCGCCCAAGGCCGCGAACCGTGACAGGTTGCTGCGGCGACTGTCGATCGGCGACAGGTCGAGTTTGAAGTCCCCCGAGTGCACGACGACACCCACCGCGGTGTGAAACGCCAGGGCGTGTGCGCTGGGCACCGAGTGGGTGACCGGGATGAACTCGACCTCGAAGGGGCCGATACGTCGGCGTTCGTTGTCGGCTACTTCGACGAAGGTGAGGTCGTGGGCGACACGCGCCTCGGTCAGACGGTGGCGGGCGAAGCCCAGCGTCAGCGGCGAACCGTAGATGGGGACGTTCACGTCCTTCACCAAGTAGCGCAGGGCCCCGGTGTGGTCTTCGTGTCCGTGGGTCAACACGATGGCGTCGACCCGGTCGCGACGTTCGATGAGCCAGCGGAAATCGGGCAGGATCAGATCCACGCCGTACATCGTGGGCTCGGGGAACATCAATCCCGCGTCGACCACCACGATGCGCCCGTCCTGTTCGATCGCGGCGCAATTGCGACCGATCTCACCGAGTCCCCCGAGGAACGTGACGCGCACTCGATCCTTAGCCACGCGTCGCCACCAATGCGGCTAGCACCTCACGAGCGGACTCGTCGAGTTCGTCGTCGCCGGGGCCCAAGGGAAGTCGACACTGGCCGACGCTGAAACCGAGGGCGCGCATGACCGCCTTGGACGGAAGGGGGTTGGGATACGTCTCACTCGTTTCGAATTGGCAACTGGGGGCGAGACGCGCGTTGAGCGCACGCGCGGCGTTCCAGTCACCGGCGTGGGCCGAACGCACGAGCGCCGCGAATTCGGGAGCCGCCCAGTGGGCCGCCACAGACACCAGTCCCACCGCCCCAATGGCGACGAAGGGCAGGACCAGAGCGTCGTCGCCGCTGTACAGGTCGAGCGCCTCACCCAACTCGGCCTTGGTCGCCGCCGCGGCGACGAGGTCCGCCGAGGCGTCCTTGAGGGCGACCACGTTGGCGTTCTCGCGCACCACCCTCACGGTGGTCGCCGACGCCAGTTTGCGACCCGTGCGCACGGGGATGTCGTAGAGCATCACCGGCAGCGTCGTCGACGAGGCGATGGCCCCGAAGTGCGCCGCGATACCCGACTGACTCGGTCGGGCGTAGGCGGGAGTCGTCGTGAGGACGCCCGCGACTCCCGTGGCGGACACGCGCGACGTCAGCGCCACCGAGTGCGCAGTGTTCGACGACGAGGTCCCGGCCAGCACGGGCACGGTCACCGCTTCGGCGACCGCAGCGAACAAGTCGAGCTTCTCCTCGTCGGAGAGCGAGGAACCCTCGCCCGTCGAACCGGCCACGACCAGCGCGTCGTTGCCCTGGGCGACGAGGTACCTCGCTACATCCCTCGCGACGTCCAGGGCGAGCGAACCGTCCACCTCGAAGGGAGTGACCATCGCGGTCAACAGGGATCCGAAGCGGGGTGCGACCATCTAACGAAGTTACCAGCGATACACACCACACTCGGGGCGCTTTAGACGATCAACCCGTCGATTCCCCAGGTGAAACCCGGTGTTTCGTCCACGAAGGCCACCGCGATCGCGACACCCTGCACGAAACTGACGCGATCGTAGGAGTCGTGTCGAATGGTCAGCCCCTCGCCCGCCCCACCGAAGAGAACCTCCTGGTGCGCCACCAGTCCGGGCAGTCGCACCGAATGGATTCGCACCCCGTCACCCGCGTCGGCCCCCCGGGCCCCCTCCACGGTGACGCGCCGGGTGGGTTCCGCGGGTGTCACCCGTCCCGCGACGCGACGCGCCGCAGCGATACGCGACGCCGTGGTGAGTGAGGTGCCCGACGGGGCGTCGACCTTTCGGTCGTGGTGCAATTCAATGATCTCCACGCGATCGAAATACGGGGCCGCCATCGCGGCGAAGCGCTCGCTCAACACCGCCCCGAGGGAGAAGTTCGCCGCCATGAGGACCCCGGTCGCGGTCGCGGCCTCTTGCACCTGCGCCCGTTGCCCTTCGTCGAGCCCGGTGGTGCCGATGACCAGACCTCGTCGGTGCTGGGCGCACCATCGAGCGCTGCTCACGACGGAGTCGGGCTGCGAGAAGTCGACGACGACGTCGATCTCGGAGGGCTTCAGTGCGTCGATCGACTCGAAGTAGGAGGCGCCGAAGAGATGTCCGGGCTCTCGTACGTCGACGAGCGCGCTCACGACCAGGCCGTCAATCAGGTTCAGGTTCTCGGCGAGGGCCTGACCCATTCGACCGGCCCCGCCCACCATCGCGATCCTCTTCACGCCTTCACCCTACAGGTCCCATGCGCCAGGCGATGGTGGCTTTGACGCGACACACCCCGGTTCGCGACCAGCGGTCGCGAACCGGGGTGTGTCGCTCGTCTAGCGGCGGCGAGGACGCGGACCGCGGCGATTGCCACCATCGTTCTCGGAGAACGACGGACCACCGGGCCCGAGATCGCCGATCTCCTCGGCCAACTCCGCCTCGAAGGTCGCCTCGAAACTAGGACTCGCAAGCGTCGAGGAGTTCGCGCGCGAAGGGCGCTCACCGCGATCGCGCCCACCACGGTCACCACGGTCACCACGGTCACCACGGTCACCACGGTCACCACGGTCACCACGTTCACCACGGTCGCCACGGTCACGCGGCGCGTCCTCTGACGCCATGTCGGCGTAGTCACCGGCCAGCGACAAGGACACCTTGCCCTGAGGGTCGATGTCGTCGACCCTGACTTCGATCGCCTGACCGAGTTCGACGACGTCTTCGACCTGACCGATACGCTTGCCCCCATTGAGCGGTGACATCTTGGAGATGTGCAGCAGTCCGTCACGACCAGGCAGGATGCTCACGAAGGCGCCGAACTTGGCGACGTTGACGATGCGTCCCTGATAGACCGCTCCGATCTCGGCCGTGGGCGGATCCAGGATCAGCGAGATGCGACGCTTGGCCTCCTCGACCGCCCTTCCGTCCTTGGCTCCGATGGTGACCGTGCCCACGACGCCGTCGTCGTCGACCGTGATGTCGGCGCCAGTCTCCTGCTGCAGGGTATTGATGACCTTACCCTTGGGCCCGATGACCTCACCGATCTTGTCGATGGGGATCTCGAGTGACACGATCTTCGGCGCCACCGCGGCCACCTCGTGACGCGGTTCGGGGATCGTCGAGGTGATCACGTCGAGGATCGCCAGGCGCGCCTCCTTGGCCTGGTGCAACGCCTTGGCCAGCACGTCCGCCGGAAGTCCGTCGATCTTGGTGTCGAGCTGTAGCGCCGTCACCGCGTCGGCAGTACCGGCAACCTTGAAGTCCATGTCGCCGAAAGCGTCCTCGGCGCCCAGGATGTCGGTGAGCGTCGAGTACACGCCATCCTCGTAGACCAGACCCATGGCGATGCCCGCCACCGGTGCCTTGATCGGTACACCGGCGGCCATCAACGAGAGGGTGGAGCCACAGACCGACGCCATGGACGTCGAGCCATTGGACTGCAACACGTCCGAGACGACGCGCAACGTGTAGGAGAACTCCTGCTCGCTGGGCAGCACGGGCACGAGCGCGCGCTCGGCGAGCATCCCGTGACCCACCTCGCGGCGCTTCGGCGCCCCCACGCGACCGGTCTCGCCCACCGAGTAGGGCGGGAAGTTGTAGTGGTGCATGTAGCGACGGAACTCGTCGGGGGTGATCGAGTCGATCTGCTGCTTCATGCGGGGCATTCCCAGGGTCGTCACGTTGACCACCTGGGTCTCGCCACGCTGGAACAGGGCCGATCCGTGGGTCATCGGGAACAGGTCGACCTGCGCGGAGAGCGGTCGGATCTCGGAGGAACTACGCCCGTCGATACGCACTCCCTCGGCCGTGATGCGCTTGCGCACGATCTTCTTGGTGAGCGACTTGACCGCGGCCTTCACCTCGCTCTGACGATCCGCGAACTCGGGCAGCTGCTCAATGATGTCCTTGGTCGCCGCGTCGAGGGCCGCGTTGCGCGCCGTCTTCGTCGTCAATTTGTTGGCCTCGGCCAGCGCGGCCTCACCCACCTCACTCACGCGAGCCAGCACGTCCTCCTGGTAGTCGGTGAACGTCTTGTACTCGATGGTCTGGATCTCACCGTGCTGGGCCACGTACTCGCGCACCAGTTCGCGCTGCAGGTTGATCGCCTCGCGGATCCACAACTTGGAAGCCTCGAGACCCTCGGCAAGGACCTCCTCGGACACCTTCGGGGCACCGTCGGCGTACATCTCGAAGGATCCCTCGGTGCCTCCCGCCTCGACCATCATGATGGCGATGTCGGACTCGACCGAGTCCTCGAGGGCGCGGCCGGCGACCACGAGCTCGAAGGTGGCGGCGTCGCCCTCGGCGAAGGTCGGGTGCGGCGCCCAGACACCGTCGGTGGTGTACGCCAGACGAACCGCGCCGATGGGACCGTCGAAGGGGATCCCCGAGATCATCAACGCGGCCGAAGCGGCATTGATGGCGAGGATGTCGTGCGGGTTCTCCTGGTCGGCACTGAAGACAGTTCCGACCACCTGGACCTCGTTACGGAAACCCTTGGGGAACGACGGGCGCAGCGGACGGTCGATGAGCCGGCAAATCAGCACGGCCTGGTCCGAGATCTTGCCCTCGCGACGGAAGAACGAGCCGGGGATCTTGCCGGCCGCGTAGGCCCGCTCCTCGATGTCCACCGTCAGGGGGAAGAAGTCGATGCCCTCACGCACACTGCGCGCGGCGGCGACGGTGGCGAGAAGGACGGTATCGCCCAGTCGCGCGAGAACAGCGCCGTCGGCGAGTTGCGCCAGACGACCGGCCTCGAAGCTGAGGGTCTTGTCGGTGCCCGTGATGGGACTACTTACGCGGATTGCGTCAGTCATGGAATGCTCCTTATGCGGTTAGCAACACTCCGCCCGGATCCCAGTGAGCAACCGCCGCCTGACGCGACTGTTCTCCACTGGCCTCCGAGAACTCGGATGTGTTGGACACGCCGACGGCGTCGGCGTGGACCGGCTAGCGACGAATTCCGAGACGCCCGATCAACTCGCGGTATCGCTCCACGTTGCCGCGCTGCACGTAATCGAGCAGGCGACGTCGCTGGCCGATGAGCTTCATGAGTCCGCGCCGGGTGTGATGATCACCCTTGTGGACCTTGAGATGCTCGGTGAGGTGCGAGATCCGGTCCGTCAGGATCGCGATCTGGACCTCGGGCGAGCCCGTGTCCGTGGCGTGCGCCTGATAGTCCTTGATGATCTGCTGCTTCTCAGCCATGGAGTCTTGCCTTATGAGTCGGGGGTCCCGTTGCGAGCCGTCACCTCGACGACTCACACGATCAGCGTCGCTGACCGAGAAACTATCCTAGCAGGACCGAGACGGTGGAATCGAAATTCTCGAAGATTTGCTGGCTGCGCGCGACATCGTGGCCCATTTGCTCGACCAACTCGTCCAGGGTGGCGAAGGTCTTCTCGCCACGAAGTCGCTCGAGGAAGGCGACGTCCAGCCGCTGCCCGTACAGGTCGCCCTCGAAGTCGGGGAGGTGCACCTCCACCAGGACCCCCCCGTCCTCGTAGAACTGGGGACGCGTGCCCACCGAGACCGCGCCGCAGCGCCAGCGCCCGTCCTCGAGATGCACGGCGGCGGCGTAGATCCCCAACGCCGGCAACTGCTGGCGCTCGTGGGTCTGCAAGTTCGCGGTGGCGAAGCCGATCTCACGTCCGCGCGCGTCGCCGTGCACGACAAGCCCGCGCAGGACGAAAGCGCGACCGAGGATCGCGGCCGCGGCCGCGACGTCGCCGGCCGCGAGTCGCGCCCGGACCGACGAAGAGCTGAAACGACTGAGCCCACCGTAGGTCGGCGAGGAGTGCACGCGGAACGAATGGCGCTCGCCGAGGCGTACGAGCAGCGCCACGTCGCCCTCGCGATCGCGACCGAAGTGGACGTCGTCGCCGACCACCAGGTCGCACACTCCGAGCTGGCGGACCAACACCCGTTCCACGAAGGACGTCGCCGACTCCGCCGCCGACTGCTGGTCGAAGTCCATCACCAGTACCTGCTCCACACCCAGTCGGTCCATCCCCTCGAGGCGCTGGTCCATGGTGCCGATCAACCGCGGTGCCGTCGACGGCGAGAGCACCAGAGCGGGGTGAGGATCGAACGTCACGACGCTGGCGTGCGCGGCGTTGTCGTGCGCCAGACGCACCACCTCAGAGAGGAGAGCCTGGTGGCCTCGGTGTAGTCCGTCGAACACGCCGAAGGAGACCACGCTGGGTCGCTGCAGCGCGGCGTCGAAGTGGCCGACTCTCACGTCGCAGCGCCCGTCATGACGATCTCGGGCTTCCAGAGGTCTCCGCGACGTCGCAGGATCCCCACCAAGGTCCCATCGCTCTCGAAGGCCGCGATCTCCTCGGCGACGTGGTCCTCGGCGAGGCGCAGTCGCTGCCCCATTCGCATCCTCGCGGCCTCACCCTCGTCCAGGGTCGTCCACGCCAGGCCCTCGACGAGCCGCGCCGGTGGCTCGAGGGCCGCCGTCGCGTCAGCCAAGTTCGACAACTCTTGCAGACTAAGGGCATCCTCGACCCGGTGCGCACCGCTCGAGAGCCGTCGCAGCGCGCTCAGGTGCCCCACGGTCCCCATCCTCGTCGACAGGTCGCTCAGTAGGACACGGACGTACGTCCCCACCGAGCACGTGACGTCGAAGCGCCACCGGTCGGGGTCCTCGGTCGCCGCCAGCGAGAACCTCTCGATGTGAATCTCGCGGGGCGCTCGCTCGACCTCGACACCTTCGCGCGCGAGCTCGTGCAGTCGACGTCCGCCCACCTTCAACGCCGAGACCATGGGGGGCACCTGGAGTTGGCGCCCGACCATCATCGCCGCCAGGGCGTTGACCTGGTCCGAAGCCAGGACGGGCACCGCCGCGCGCGCGACCACCACTCCGTCAGCGTCGAGCGTGTCCGTCGCCACTCCGAGACGGACCTCGCCGCTGTAGCGCTTGACCTGGGCCTGGGCGAAGCGAAGCAATCGTGTCGAGGGACCGAGCGCCACCACCAGGAGCCCGGTGGCCATCGGGTCCAGGGTGCCGGCGTGGCCGATCCGACGCTCGTCGTAGAGCCTTCGTAGCCTGGCGACGACGTCGTGGCTCGTGAGCCCACCCGGTTTGTCGATCAGCAGGAGGCCATTAGTCGTCGTCATGACGCTGTCGACGTAGGGCGTCCTCAACCGCGTTACCACTGGCGATCGCGGGATCGGCCATGAAGGAGAGCCGCGGCGTGCGCTTCAGGCGCGTCTGCGCGTTCACCGATCCCTGGATCTGAGCCCGTCGTTCCTCCAGTGCCGCCGCACGCTCCTCGTCGAGCGAATCGAGGTAGACCATCGCCTGGCGCATGTCCGCGGTGATCTCGACGCCGGTGACCGTCAGGAATCCCAATCGCTCGTCGACATCTCCGAGGCGCAGGATCTCCTCGGAGATGACCTCGCGCAGGATCTGGTTGACCCGCGCGGAGCGCGGGTAGGGATGGTGGCTCGAGGAATGGGCCATGGGTTAGGCCGTTCGCGGGATCTCGCGCTCTTCGAACGTCTCGATGACGTCGCCCTCCTTGAGATCCTGGTAGTCCGAGAGACCGATGCCGCACTCGTAACCCGCCTGCACCTCGCGCGCGTCGTCCTTGAAGCGACGCAGTGAGGTGATCGACCCCTTCCAGATGATGGTCCCCTCGCGCAGGAAGCGGACCTTGGACCCTCGGGTGATGACCCCCTCGCGGACCAGGCATCCGGCGATCGCACCGATCCGCGGGACTCGAAAGACCTCGCGCACCTCGGCCTCGCCGGTGACCACTTCCTCGAAGACGGGCGAGAGGAGACCCAGCATGGCCGATTCGATCTCCTCGATCAACTTGTAGATGATCTCGTAGGTGCGGATCTCCACGCCCTCGGACTCGGCGAGCTCGCGGCTGCGCCGGTCGGGACGTACGTTGAAACCGATGATCGTCGCGGTGGAGGCCTTGGCCAGCTGCACGTCGTTCTCAGTGATCCCTCCGACACCACGGTGCACTATCACCAGTTTCACGTCATCGCGCTCGAGCTTGCGCAGCGATTCGGTGCACGCCTCGAGCGAGCCCTGCACGTCAGCCTTCAAGACGATGTTGAGCGTGGCGGTCTCGCCCCGTTGGATCTGTTCGAACAGGTCCTCGAGACGCGCACCCGACGCCGAGGCCACGGGCTGGTGTCCCACCAGGCGCACACGCTGTGCGCGCGCCTCAGCGAGGGAGCGCGCGTTGCCCAGGTCCTGGGCGACGCGCATCTCGTCGCCCGCGAAGGGCGGCTCGGAGAACCCGAGGATCTGCACGGGCGTCGACGGGCCCGCCGACTTGATCTGCTTACCCTGGTCGTTGATCAACGCCTTGACCTTGCCGAAGGCCGCGCCGGCGACGACGGGGTCGCCGACACGCAGGAGGCCCGACTGCACCATCACGGTGGCCACCGGACCACGGCCCACCTCAAGGTTCGCCTCGAGCACCGTCCCCGTGGCGCGGCCCGAGGGTCGCGCGGAGAGCTCGGCCAGTTCGGCCACCAGCAGCACTTGCTCGAGCAAGTCGTCGATGCCCAGTCCCTGCAGCGCCGAGATCTCGACGGTGATGGTGTCACCACCCCACTTCTCGGGCACGAGACCGTGCTCGCTGAGTTGCTGCAGGACGCGATCGGGATTGGCGTCCTCCTTGTCGATCTTGTTGACGGCGACGATGATTGGGACTTCCGCGGCCTTGGCGTGGTTGATGGCCTCCACCGTCTGGGGCATGACGCCGTCGTCGGCGGCGACCACGAGGATCACGATGTCGGTGACCTTGGCGCCACGCGCGCGCATCGCGGTGAAGGCCTCGTGTCCCGGCGTGTCGAGGAACGCGATCGTCTTACCCTGCCAGGTCACCTGATAGGCACCGATGTGCTGGGTGATGCCACCCGCCTCGCCCGCCACCACGTTGGTCTTGCGAATCCGGTCGAGCAGCTTGGTCTTACCGTGGTCGACGTGACCCATCACGGTCACCACGGGAGGACGCGGCGTGGCCTCGATGTCCTCGTCCATGTCCTCCTCGTCGAAGAAACGCGCCAGCAGCGCCGCCTCTTGCTGCTCACCCGGGTCGACCAACTTCACCGAGGCGCCGACTTCGGCGGCGTAGAGCTCGATCATGTCGTCACTCAGGCCCTGTACGGCGGTCACGATCTCGCCCTGCAGGAAGAGGAAGCGGATGATGTCGGCTGCGGAACGATTCAGCTTGGGGCCGACGTCCTTGGCGGTGGATCCGCGCTCGATGATGATGTCCCCGTCGGGGACGGGCGCCGAGCTCGGCTGCCAGGTCGTCATCTGGGTCGGCTCGAGCTCCTCGACGTTACGACGACGGCGACGCGTCGTCTTTCGCTGCGAGCCGCGCGGTCCGCCCGAACCACGGTTCGCCGGGCCGCGTCCCGGACCCGAGGCCCCCGCACCCGTGGCCGCACCCGGTCGCGCGGCGAAGCCGGCGCCCCCTGGACGTGAGGGTCCGCCCGCACGCGGCGCTCCCCCGGACGAGGGACGCGCGCTCATCGGACGAGGCGCTCCGGCGCCGCCGGGTCGACTCGAGGGCGCGCCACCGGGTCCGCCGGGGCGGCGCATGCCCGGGGGCGGTGGGATCGGGCGACCCGAAGGGCTCATGGGGCGCCCCGGGGGTGGCGGGATGGGACGACCACTCTGGGAGAGCGGCGGCCGCTTCGCGGGCACAACGTCGCCCCCCTCACCGCTGGTTCGCTGGGTCGGCCTGATCGTCGTCGGTCCCTCCGCCGGCGCGACCCGGGGCGCCGCTGGCTTCGGCGCCACCGCCGGACGGCTCCTCACGACGCGAGGGGCTTCGCCGACGGGCGAGGGAACCTCGGCGTCGCTGACGGGCGCCGCGTGAACCGCGGTACTCGTGCTCGACGAGGTGACCGGGGGTGACACGGTTTCCTCCACGACCTCGGGCGTCGCGGCCCTGGCGGGCCGTGACTTGGTCTTGGTCGACTCCTCGGGTGCCACCTCGCGACGCAGACCCTCGTTGTCCGCCTTGCGGCGGATACGGTCCGCCTGGGCGTCCTCGATGGAGGCGGAGGGGCTCGACGCTCCAATACCCAGCGTCTGGGCGAGTGCGAGCAGCTCCTTGCTCGTTAGACCGAGCTCCTTGGAGAGCTCGTGTACCCGGATCTTCTTCTGCGCCAAAACATTCCCTTGAATCGTGTGCTCGCGCTCCGCAAGCACAATTCCCTATTCTTCCACAACTACAACCGTTTTCGAGCGCTGCGCCAACTCGCGCAGTCCGGCGACGTCGCTCTCGTCGAGGGGGCGCCGCAACGCACGCGCCACGCGGGTCACGCGGACCCCTGAGAGGCACTCCCCCTCGCGGCACCACCACACCCCGCGACCTGCCCCGGGACCGAGATACCACCCACCGTCCGGCGACCGACCCGCGCGTTGGAGTTCATCCCACTCGCGGCGTCGACGACAGACCACGCAGGTCCGTACCGGGACTATGCGTCGTCCCCCGTGACGTCGACCTCCAGCACCTCGGCCTGAGTGCCGTGCTCGTCCATGACGACATCCTCGACCACGCGGACCTCGTGGCCCTCGCCGTCGGGGACCACGTTGAGGGTCTCCTCGACGAGGGTGACGCCGTCGGTGAAGACCTCGGTGACCGGGCCGTGGTCGTGCGCGTGCTCGTCGTGCACCACGGTGACCACCTCGTCGACCACGATGCCCTCCTCGGTCCACACCTCCTCGACGACCTCGTCCTCCCCCTCGTTCTCCGAGCGGATATCGATGCGCCATCCCGTCAGGCGAGCCGCCAGCCGGGCGTTCTGACCCTCCTTGCCGATCGCCAACGAGAGTTGCTGATCGTGGACGATGACGGTGGCGATCCCCTCCTCCTCGTTCAACTGGACCTCGCGGACGCGAGCGGGCGCGAGCGCGGCCTGGATGAACTCGATGGGGTCGTCGCTGTAGGGAACCACGTCGATGCGCTCGGAGCGCAGTTCGTTGGTGATGTTGCGCACCCGTGAACCCCGCGCCCCCACGCAGGCGCCCACCGGGTCGACCATCGTGTCGTTGGAGGCCACCGCGATCTTGGATCGGTGCCCCGGTTCGCGGGCCAGCGCCTTGATCTCGACGATGCCGTTGGCGATCTCGGGGACCTCGATCTCGAAGAGCTTGGCCACCAGGGCCGGGTGCGTGCGACTGACCACGATCTGGGGACCCTTGTTGGTCTTTCGGACTTCGACGATGTACACCTTGACGCGGGCCCCGTGCTCGTAACGTTCGAAGGCGATCTGCTCGGCCTGGGGCAGCAGTGCCTCGACGCGGCCGAGGTCGAGCAACGTGTAGCGGTTGTCGTTCTGCTGGACGGTGCCCGAGACGATGTCCCCTTCGCGGTTGGCGAACTCCTCGTACATCTGGCGTCGCTGGATGTCGCGGATCAGTTGCATCAAGACCTGCTTGGCGGTCTGGGCGGCGATACGTCCGAAGTCCTCCGGGGTCGCGTCCCACTCGCGCGTGACGTTGCCGTCGAGGTCGAGTTCGAGTCCCCACACCTTGATCTCGCCGGTCTCGGGGTTGATCTCGACCTCCGCGTCCTCCGCGGAATCGGGACGGCGCTTGTACGCCGCGAGCAAGGCGTTGGCCAGTGCAATGAGCAATTCCCCCTCGTCGATGTTCTGGTCACGCGCAATCTGTCCGAGGGCTTCTAGAAATTCGAAGTTTGCCATGTTCTTAGCCTTTCTTGCTCGTCGTTGTGTGAGGTTTGCCCCGCGAGGGAGACGGCTTGGCCTCGCCACCCCACTGGAAGACCGTGCGCGCGCGCTCGATCGAGGTGATCGCCACGTGAACTGCGCCGACCGAAGTATCGGTGAGCGTCAGGGTGGTGTCGTTCACCTCGTCCAGTCGGCCCTCCAATCGCCGGGTGGGCTCACCCTCACGGATCTCTCGCAGGGTGACGGTCTCGCCGACGGCCGAGCGGAAGTGTTCGACGGTCCGCAACCGCCTCTCGAGGCCGGGACTCGACACGTCCAAGGTGTAGCGCCCCGAAATGGGGTCGTTGAGGTCCAGCCACTCAGATATTGCCCTGCTCGCCGTGGTCAGCGTCTCCAAATCGACGCCCCCCGGTCGATTCACCGTGACGTTCAGCGTCGCGTGGGCGAGCTCTAAGTCGTAAAGGTCAAGTCCAAGGTTAGATAGGAGCGAGCGCAATGGGGTCTCCAGTTCCATGCCTCTCCTCTCTATGCCACCAGTGTCGGGACAAAGAAAAAGCGCGGGCCCGAGGCCCGCGCTTAAACGAGTCCAAACGTCCTGAGCGGACTGTCGGCTTCAATTGTAGCAGTTGGACCCCTGAGTGACAACCGACCTCCACGAGTCGCGTCGCACGCCGATAACTACCGCTGATGAGGGGAAACGATCAATACGACCGCGCGACGATGGCGACCAAGCCCGATTCTCGTTCGTTCTCAGGCATCGAGCCGTCGCTCCGTTGCAAGCAACGGACGGTCATCGCCTGAGATTTCAGGCGTGCCTCCCCGGCGTCGCCGACCTTGCTCCACTCCACACGTGCGAAGCCCTCCTGGGCCACTTCGATGGCCCCATCGAGGTCGCTCACGGTCGTCGTGCGCGAGTCGCGCAAGGTACGAGCAGCGTTGAGCATCGCCCCTTGGACGTCGCGGACCAGGGAACTAGCGAGTGCGGCCGCGTCGGCGACCGCGACGGTCGACTTCTCGCCGGTATCGCGACGGACCACGCTCACCAGGCCCTGGGCGAGGTCGCGAGGTCCCACTTCGATGCGTACCGGTACGCCCTTCATCTCCCAGTCGGTCACCCTTCGCCCGAAGCTCCCTCGCCGACCGTCGTCGACGTGCGCGCGCACCCCAGCGGCGGTCAATTGGTCGTATTGGTCGCGACACGCCGTGAGAACCTCATCGTCCTCACGGACCGCGAGCACGACCACCTGGATCGGTGCGAGCGCCGGTGGCAGTATCAGACCCCTGTCGTCGCCGTGGGCCATGATCAGACCACCCACCAGCCGGGTCGAGGCCCCCCACGACGTCGTGTAGCACAACTCGGACTGACCTTGCTCGCTCTGGAAGTAGATGTCGAAGGCGCGCGCGAAGTTCTGTCCGAGTTCGTGAGAAGTAGCCATCTGCAGCGCCTTGCCGTCGCGCATCATCCCCTCACAGGTCATGGTGTTGGTGGCGCCGGCGAAGCGCTCGCTCGGCGGCTTGATGCCGAGGAAGGTCGGCACCGCGAGGACCTTCTCCAAGAAGTCGTGGTACACCTCGAGGTGAATCTTCAACGCGTAGGCCGATGCGTCGCGCGCGCTGGCGTGCGCCGTGTGACCCTCCTGCCAGAGGAACTCAGACGACCGCAGAAAGAGCCGAGGGCGCATCTCCCAGCGCACCACGTTCGCCCACTGGTTCAAGAGGAGGGGCAGGTCCCTGTGACTCTGGATCCATTTGGCCATGAACTCGCCGATCACCGTCTCCGAGGTCGGTCGCACCACGATCGGTTCGGCGAGTTCCTCACCTCCAGCGTGCGTCACCACCGCGAGTTCGGGACTGAACCCCTCGACGTGCTCGGCCTCCTTGGAGAGGTAGCTCTCGGGGATGAACAGCGGGAAGTAGGCGTTCTGCGCGCCGGCGAGCTTGATGCGCTCGTCGATCGCCGACTGGATGCGCTCCCAGATCGCGTATCCGTAGGGACGGATCACCATTGTGCCGCGTACTGGCCCGTTATCGGCCATCTCCGCCTTCGCCACCACTTCTTGGTACCACTGCGGGAAGTCTTCGTTCTGGGGGGTCAGGACACTGGGGCCGGCCACGTTTCTCCTCTTCGACGTGGACTGAGCCTAGTGAATCACCACGACCAACGACGTTCAGTGCTCGTCGCGCCGGCGGATCCGCTCGATGACCTGACTCGCGTTGTTCGCGTCCACGCCCTTGGCGTCGAGCAGCGCCGCACGGTCGGCCGCGGCGTCGGCCTCGGCGGAGACGTCACGGGCGGCGAGACGTGCCTCGATCCCCTCTTTGGCGATCCTCTGCGCCTCGTCGACGAGCGCCTCGACCATCTCGTCCTCGGGGACGACGCGGATGATCTGGCCCCGGATGAAGAGGTGGCCCCGGCGTCGGCCCGCGGCGATCCCTAGATCCGCGTGGCGCGCTTCGCCCGGACCGTTGACGACGCACCCCATCACCGCCACTTGGATGGGGATGTCGAGGGCGATCAGGGCCTCCTGCGCCTTCGTCGCCACCGAGATGACGTCCACCTCGGCGCGCCCGCAACTCGGGCAGGCGATGAGGTCCAGGCCCGTGCGCTCACGCAGACCCAGCGCCTCCAACAGCTGGCGACCGGCCTTGGCCTCCTCCACCGGGTCGGCGGTGAGTGAGTAGCGCAGGGTGTCACCGATGCCCTCGGCCAACAACGTGGCGATGCCCGCGGTCCCCTTGAGCAACCCCCCCGGCAACGGTCCCGCCTCGGTCACCCCGAGGTGCAGGGGGTGCTTGAAGGTCTCCGACGCCAGGCGGTACGCCGCGATCATCGTGGCGACCGAGGAGGCCTTCACCGAGATCTTCACGTCGTCGAAGTCGACCTCTTGGAAGTAGGCCAGTTCGATGCGTGCCGACTCGACGAGGGCCTCGGGCGTCGCGCCGCCGAAGCGATCGTAGATGTCCGGGTGCAGACTCCCGGCGTTGACGCCGATACGGATCGGCACCCCTCGGTCACGGGCCTCACGGGCCACCAGACGGATCTCCTCGGGCTTTCGCAGGTTCCCGGGATTGAGTCGCAGTCCGTGGACACCCGCCTCCAGCGCGGCGAGTGCCATCTCGACGTGGAAGTGGATATCGGCCACGATGGGGACGGGTGAGCGCGGGATGATCTGCGCGAGACCCTCCGCGGCCGCGCGCTCGTTGCAGGTGCAGCGCACGATGTCCGCCCCGGCGCCCGCCAGGGCGTAGATCTGCGCCAGCGTGGCCTCGACGTCGGCGGTCTTGGTGGTGGTCATCGATTGGACCGAGATTGGCGCGTCGCCGCCCACCTTCACCGAACCGACGGAGATCTGGCGCGTGAGGCGGCGCGGGGACAATGAGCTGGCTGTGACATCCACCCCACCATTCTGCCGTGCGCGGGCACGGACGTGGTCACCTAATTGAAAGGATTGCTGATCGGATAGGCGATGTCGAGATAGAGCGTGAAGGCGAACAGGACGACGAGCACGCCCATGAAGGCCACCACGACCGGGGTCAGCTTGTTGACGTCCGCCTTGTACGGCGCAGCGCCGCGGCGACGCTGGCGCAGCCGTTCGTAGGTGGCGATCGCCACGTACCCGCCGTCGAGGGGCAACATCGGCAACATGTTCATCACTCCGACGAAGATGTTAAGGGTGATCAGGATGTACAAGAACACCTGAAGGTTCGACTGCGCCGCCTGGTCCGCCAGACGGACGACGCCCACGATCGAGACCGGCCGGGTGGTTTGCGCGGTCGTCGACTGTGCGGCCGACGGGGTGAGGACCTGATGCCACAACGTCGCGAACTCGCCGGGCGAGAGGACGTGCACCAGGGCGTGCACCGCCTGGTCGAGGGTGGCGGTGACGGTGGACACCGAGTTCGGGATCGCAGCGAGGTAGCCCGTGCGAACCGTGGGATTGGTCAGCTGGATGCCCAGCAGGCCCACGGGCGCAGGGCCCTTCACCTCGGGTTGACCGTTCACCAGGACCCGGCGTCCGTCGACCGGCGTCGCGTGCACGACGACGTCGTGACCGGCGCGGCGCACCGTGAGGGAGATCTCGTGTCCGGCGTTCGCGTGGATCGTCGCGTCGAGGACTGCCATGCCGTCGACGCGATGGCCCTGGATGCTCACGATCTCGTCGCCCACCCGCAGTCCCGCCAGCTCTCCCGCCGTCTGCGCGTGGCCTTGCCAGTGGGTGAAGCCGTCGATGCGCACCCGTTGGGTGTCGGCGTGACCGATGAACACGAGGGCGCCGTACGCGAGAAGCAGCGCCATCACGACGTGCATCAGGGAACCAGCGGAAGCGAAGAGTACCTTGCGCGGGTACGACGCGGAACGGTAGGTCCGCGCCTCCTCTTCGGGCTCGATGGCCTCGTACCACGTCATCCCGGGCACCTTCACGTAACCGCCCAGCCACAGCGCGCGGATGCCGTAGCGCGTCTCGCCTCGCGTCGTCGACCACAGCACCGGTCCGAATCCCACGAAGAAGTCCGTCACCTTCATCCCCGCGCGTTTGGCGGTGATGAAGTGTCCGAATTCGTGCCCCATCACCATCGCGATGACGAGGAACAGTACGAGGGGTAGGGCCCAGCCCCACAGCCACGTCAGCAGCGCGACGGTCACGACAGTGCCCGCGAGCAACCAGAGGATCGAGGCGCGCGACGACCGAGACTGCATCACTCAGGCAGGTTAGCGTGGGCGATGCGCCGCGCCGCCGCGTCGTTCTCGATCACCGCCTGCAGGTCCACCAGGGGGTCGTCGACGTAACGGTCCATCGTTCGCGCCACCACCGTGGCGATGTCCGACCACCCAATGCGCTGCGCCAAGAAGGCCTCGACGCACACCTCGTTGGCCGCGGAGAGCCAGGCGGGGGCGGCCCCGCCACGTCGGGCCGCCGCGTAGGCGAGGTCGAGCGCCGGGAAGGCCGTACGATCGGGCGGTTCGAAGTCGAGGTGCAGTGACGTCGAGAAGTCCAGCTGCCCCCAGTGATGCGCGAGTCGCTCGGGGGCGCCGAGGCAGTAGGCGATGGGTAGGCGCATGTCCGGGCGCGAGAGTTGGGCCAGCACCGAACCGTCGACGTACTCCACCATGGAATGCACGACGGACTGGGGATGCACGACCACGTCGATGCGATCGACCTCGATCCCAAAGAGCGCGGACGCCTCGAGCACTTCGAGCCCCTTGTTCATCAGCGTCGAGGAGTCGATCGTGATCTTCGGACCCATGTTCCAGGTCGGGTGGGCCAGGGCGTCGCCCGTGGTGACGCGCGCCAGTTGCTCACTGGTCCAGCCGCGAAATGGCCCCCCCGACGCCGTCAGGAGCAGGCGGGCCACGTCGGGATGTCCGGTTTCGAGGGAGCCCTGGAGGCATTGGTGGATGGCGCAGTGCTCGGAGTCCACGGGGAGGATCTGCGCACCCGGCGTGCGACGAGCCTGCGCCACGACGGGCGCGGCGGCGATCAGCGACTCCTTGTTGGCCAACGCCAAGCGTGCGCCGGCCTCGAGGGTCGCCAGGGTGACGGGCAGTCCGGCGAAACCCATGACGGCGTTCACCACGACGTCGACGTCGCGGCAGAGTTCTCGAAGCCCTTCCTCGCCCACCTCGATGGCCACGTGCGCGGGGACCAGCGCCGTCAACTCCCGACGCTGCTCCTCCCCCGCGACGGCGACGCGGCGCACGCCGAACTCCTTCACGAGCTCGGCGAGTTCTCTCACGCGCCGACCCGAGGACAGGGCCACCAACTCGAAGCGGTCTGGTTCGCGACGCAGGACGTCGATGGTCTGGGTGCCGATGGAGCCCGTCGCGCCCATCAGCGCTACGCGACTGCGCGAAGTCGTCATGACTAGCCCAACGAGAGGACGTGGGTCATGAAGTACATCGTGGGCAGGGCGAACAGCAATCCGTCCACCCGGTCGAGCATCCCGCCATGACCCGGGAGCAGGCGACCCAGGTCCTTGACGCCGAGGGTGCGCTTGAACATGGATTCAAAGAGGTCGCCCATGGGGACCACCACGCACATCGCGAGCGCGCACTCCAGGCCGTGCGACATGGTCCAAGGATGCATCCTCGGCAGGATCAGCGCGCCCGCCAGCAGGGTCAAGAGGGTGCCCCCGATCGTCCCCTCGATCGTCTTGTTCGGCGAGAGCCGCGAATTGAGGGGCCGCTTGCCCAACCACCGGCCGATGAACAGGGCCCCGGTGTCGTTGGCCACGGTCAGAATGACGGCACCCAGTACGTAGGCCAGCCCGTGGCGGTGGGCGAACGTGTGCGGCGCCACCATCAACAACGCGAACGAACCCAGTATCCCGACCCAGGCGAAGACGAAGATCGTGGCACCGATACCGTCCACCACGTCGATCATCCTCTCCGCGTTGAGGTACCAGACGAAGGAGAACATCACGAGCAGTGCCGTGACCACCGCCGTCGCGCCGAGACCCTTCTCGTAGACCGCCACGCACAGGGTCACGACGGCCACCAGGCCGAGGATCGTGGCCGGATGCGCGCCCACCGCGCGAAAACCCGCGAAGGCCTCCCCCGCCGCCAACGTCAACGCGGCGATCACCAGCACCGTCACGGGAACGGCGCCCAGGTAGAAGATCACGAGGACCACCGCGGCCAGGACCACGCCGGTCAAAGTGGCGACCGAGACGCTGCGGGTCGAGCTACGGCGCGCGGCGCGCCCCGATAGGGGGTCCTCGCGCGTCGTCCTTCGTGTGCGGTGAGCACGCGTCGCCTCGGGTCGGGGTGACGCATCGAGGATCTCCTCGTCACTGACGACGCTGTCGGGAGTGAACTCCCAGGGGCGCAGGTCCTCGTCGGCCCGGTCGACGGCGAGCAGTGAGGCGTCGAACTGCTCCTCGTGGGCCACCCAGTCCGCTTCGCCCTCGCGCCACGCCGGGGCGGGTATCGCCGACCACGGGTCCACGGCGTCGGCGATCTCGCGCGCGACGACGATGGGCACCTGGCCCGTGGGTGCGTCCGTCCAATGGGGCAGGAGGGTCTCGGGGTCCACCGCCGGTGCCTCGTCGCCGACCGCACCGACGACGTCGGCCCCGGTGATGGTGACGCGCGGGTCGCTCGCGCTCACCACCGGCACATCGCTGGTGGGTGCGCCGAACAGGGCGTCGTCGTCAGACTTCAAGAAGCTCGTGCTCCTTGTGCGAGAGGAGCGCATCGACCACCGCCACCTCGTCCTGGGTCATCTTGTCGAGCACCTTCTCCAGGCGCTCGAGGTCGTCCTTGGACAGGCCCTGCTCCTTCTCGAGGTTCTCGAGTTCCTGGCGCGCGTGGCGGCGAACGCCGCGCAGGGCCACCTTGCCCTCTTCGGCCTTGGTCCGGACGATCTTGACGAAGGACTTGCGGCGCTCTTCGGTCAGCGCGGGGAAGCCCAGTCGGATCACCACCCCGTCGTTGGACGGGTTGAGTCCGAGGTCGGCGTTGACGATGGCCTTCTCGATCATCGCCATCGCCCCCTTGTCGAAGGGCGAGACCACCAGGAGCCGCGGCTCGGGCACCGAGAAGTTCGCCAGTTGCTTCAACGGCGTCTCCGCGCCGTAGTAGTCGACCAGGAGGTTCTCCACCAGGGCCGGCGAAGCGCGCCCGGTGCGCACGTTGGCGAACTCCACTCTCACGTGCTCGATGGCCTTAGCCATACGCTCGCGCGTGTCGTCCATCACCAGATCGACCATTTCGTTGTCCATCAGTTCACCAGCGTACCGACCGCATCACCCTTGAGGGCGCGGTCCAGGTTTCCTTGGGCCATGAGGTCAAAGATCCGGATAGGAATACCGTTGTCCTTGCAGAAGGTGATGGCCGTCATGTCCATCACGCGCAGGTCCCGGGCGATGACGTCGTCGAAGAACACCGTCTCAAACCTGGTCGCCGCGGCGTTCTTGCGCGGATCCTCGCTATAGACACCGTCGACCCCCCCGTGCGTCCCCTTTAGAACCATATCGGCCTCGACCTCGGCCGCGCGCTGCACGGCGGCGGTGTCGGTGGTGAAGTACGGATTGCCCATGCCCGCGGCGAAGATGACCACGCGCCCCTTCTCCAGGTGGCGCACGGCCCGGCGACGGATGTAGGGCTCAGCCACCTGGTCCATCCCGATGGCCGACATCACCCGCGTGGCGCAACCGTGCGACTCGATCGCGTCCTGCAGCGCCAGGGCGTTGATGACGGTCCCGAGCATGCCCATGATGTCGGAGTTGGCGCGGTTCATGCCAGCCATCGCGCCCGTCGCGCCGCGCCAGATGTTGCCGCCACCCACCACGACGGCCAACTCGAGGTCACCGCGCGCCATCGCCCCGGCGATGACCGTGGCGAGGAAGTCCACCGTGCTGGCGTCGATGGTCTCGTCGCTGGCGGAGGACGCGAGCGCCTCACCCGACAGCTTCAAGACCACGCGACCCACGGACTACTCCCCGATGACGACTTGGGCGAACGCGGTGATCGTCGCGCCCCCGAGTAGCTGCGTGATCGTCTGCTTCTCGTCCTTCACGTAGCTCTGCTCGAGCAGGACGCGCTCCTTGAACCAGCCGTTGAGGCGGCCCTCGATGATCTTGGCCAACGCGGCGGCCGGCTTGCCCTCGTTGAGCGAGATCTCCTCGATGGTCTTGCGCTCCGCCTCGATCTCCTCAGCGGGGACGTCCTCGCGTGAGAGGTACTGAGGCTTGGCGAAGGCGATGTGCACCGCGATCTCGTGCGCCAGTTCGTCGGTCGCCCCCTTGACCACGATGGCGACCGCATTGACGCCGCGACCGGCCTGGGTGTGGTTATAGGTGTCCACGACCTCGCCCTCGCCGGCGACCAGGCGGTGGACTCGGCCCACCGAGATGTTTTCCTTCAGCGTCGTCAGCATGGTCTCGATGTTCTCGTCGAACTGCGCGACGGCACTCTCGCCCTCGTCGCACACCCGCGCGGCGATCTGGTCCACCAGCGACGTGAACTCGTCGGACTTGGCCACGAAGTCGGTCTCACAACGCATCTCGACGATCGCCGCGACGTTACCGTTGCGGACCACGGCCACGGCGCCCTCGCCGGCTTCGCGGTCGGCGCGCTTGGCCGCCGAGGCCTTGCCCTGGACGCGCAGCCACTGCACGGCGGCCTCCACGTTGCCCTCGTTCGCCTCCAGGGCTTTCTTGGCGTCCATCAAGCCCACCCCGGTGGTCTTGCGAAGGGACATGATGTCCTTGGGATTTGCGGTGTACGACACCTTTACTTCTCCTATGTTCTTGGTCGAGTGATTACTAGGCGTTGGCGGGAGCGTCCACGGGGGCGCTCTCGGCGGGCGCACTCGGGGCAGCCGCAGCGGCAGCGGCCTTGAGGGCGGTCGGACGGTTCTGGCGGATGAAGCGACCTTCGGTGACCGCGTCGGCGATCAGACGGCACAACAGCGCACCCGATCGGATCGCGTCATCGTTGCCGGGGATGACGTAGTCGATCACGTCAGGGTCGCAGTTGGTGTCCACCACCGCGACGACGGGCAGCCCCAGCTTGCGGGCCTCGGTGACCGCGATGTGCTCCTTCTTCGTGTCGATGACGAAGATGGCGTCGGGCACCCGGTCGAGATTGGCGATGCCCGACAGGTTCCGGTCCAACTTCTCGAGCTCACGGCTGTGGCGCAGCGCCTCACGCTTGGGCATGCCGTCGAAGTCGCCAGCCCTCTGCATGGCGCGAAGCTCCATCATCCGCTTGACGCGGCCCGCGACCGTGGAGAAGTTGGTCAGCATGCCGCCCAACCAGCGCTGGTTCACGAAGGGCATGCCGCAGGCGTTCGCGTAGTCCTCGATCGGTCCCTGCGTCTGCTTCTTCGTGCCGACGAAGAGGATCACGCCGCCCTCGGCGACGAGGTCTCGCACGTAGGTGTAGCTCTGCTCGATGCCGGCGAGGGTCTTGCGCAGGTCGATGAGGTAGATGCCGTTGCGCTCGCCGAGGATGAACCGGCGCATCTTAGGGTTCCAGCGCCGGGTCTGGTGTCCGAAGTGGACTCCCGAGTCGAGCAATTCCTGCAAAGTGACGAGTGCCACGAGTTTTCCTTCCGTTCGGTTGATCAACCCCGTGGTGCACTCCGAGGAGCGACCGTACGAAACCACGCGGTGTGTCTGCACCCTCCCACCCTGGGAGAGCCAGAACAGTCTAGTCGACGTCGCCCCCGGTGGCCGGCCGCCGCTCCGGCGGGCGAACCGTGGGGCGCGTCAGCCCCGAGGGTGCGTCTCGCGATGGATCTTCTGCAGCCTCGACTTCGAGACGTGGGTGTAGAGCTGGGTGGTCGTGAGGCTCTCGTGTCCGAGGAGCTCCTGGACGACGCGCAGGTCCGCGCCCCCTTCGAGCAGGTGGGTGGCGTAGGTGTGACGAAGCGCGTGGGGATGAATGTGGCCCCAGGCGAGGCGACGGTCCAGGATCC
This sequence comes from Acidobacteriota bacterium, assembly GCA_018971185.1. Taxonomy (GTDB): domain Bacteria; phylum Actinomycetota; class Acidimicrobiia; order Acidimicrobiales; family RAAP-2; genus RAAP-2. The sequence continues at coordinate 33,788 of JAGXBH010000004.1, read as the reverse complement.
GGCGCACGTCGCGCACGCCGAGGCGTCCCCCACGGCGATTCACGAAGAGCGCCGCGGCGGGCGACGTCGCCGAGAGCACCTGCGCCCGTCGATCGCGCCAGCTCGCGATGGCCGTCCAACCGGCGCGATGCAGCGGCACGACCCGCTCCTTGCGGCCCTTGCCCAGGACCCGCAGTACACCGCGTCGCTCATCGAGTCGATCGAGATCGAGACCGCAGAGCTCGCTGACGCGAAGCCCCGCGCCGTAGAGGATCTCGCAGACCGCCCGGTCCCGATAGGCCCAGGGATCGTCGCCCCAATCCTCGTCGAGCAGAGCGTCGAGCTGTGCGCGACCGACGACCTCGGGCAGCCGCGTCGCCGGCCGGGGCGCCGACATTCGCGTCGCGGGATCGACCTCGACGTGACCGCGCTGCAGCGCCCAGGCGAAGTAGCGTCGCAACGACGCTCGGCGACGTGAGATCGAGGTCCGCTCGTCGCCGCTCTTGTTCATGCTCGCGAGATACTCACGCAACGTACGCCGTGTCACGTCACCGGGTCCGCGCACCCCGCATCCGAGGGCCCACGCGGCGAAGCGCTCGACGTCACCGCGATAGGCCCGCAACGTCTCGGGCGAGCGCTCGAGCGCGCGCAGGGACGCCGCGAACTCCTCCAGGTGCCACGAGGGCATGGCATCGTCGACCGTGGCGTCGCGGCTCACGCCTCCTAGGCTAGTGACGCCGGGTCCTCCCGCGGTGTTCACTCACTAAGGTGGGACGTGATGCAAGGAGAGCGCGTGTCACGCATCTTGATCGTGGAGGACGACGAGCACATCCGCACGGCGCTGCGTCTGATGTTCCGAGGTGAGGGCTACGACGTCGACGACGCCGCCAACGGCGAAGACGGTGTCGCCCTCTTCGACCGGCGCAACGCCGACATCGCGATCGTGGACATCATGCTGCCGGGGATGTCCGGATTCGACACCTGCGTCGCGTTGCGATCGCGCTCCGACATCCCGATCGTGATCGTCTCGGCGCGCGACGAGACCTCCGATGTCGTCAAGGGTCTCGAGTCCGGGGCGGACGACTACGTGACCAAGCCCTTCGTGCCGCTGGAACTCCTCGCGCGCGTGCGCGCGCACCTGCGACGCCGACCGGATTCGGCGGCGCGGGCGTTCCAGATCGGCGACCTGCACGTGATTCCCGACGAGGGCGTGGTGCGCCACGCCGACGGCACCGAGCTCCACCTGACCTCGACCGAGTTCCGCCTGCTGGTCGATCTGGCCAAGGTGAACGGCAAGGTCCTCTCGCGCGAGGACTTGCTCGAGCGAGTGTGGGGTTACGACTACTTCGGGGACAGTCGACTGGTCGACGTGCACGTGCGCCGACTGCGGATGAAGATCGAACCCGATCCCGCAGCCCCCGTTCACTTGTTGACCGTGCGGGGTGCGGGGTACAAGTTGGTGCTCTAGTGCGAAGTCGGAGCCTCCGACTTCGACTCATCCTGATCTTCGGATTGGGCACGCTGTTGTTGAGTTCGCTCCTGGGCACCCTCACCTTCTTCGGAGTGCGCGACGTCCTCATCTCCCAACAGCAGCAAACCGACCTGCAGCAGAGCTACGTCAACGCCGCCCTCATCCGCAACACCATCTACACCGCGCCGCTGACCCTGGACAGCGAGGTCAACTCGATCGAACAATCCGCGAACTCGACCCTGATCCTGCGGATCGCAGGCCAGTGGCAGACCCTCAGCCCCCTCGTCCCCACCGTCGACATCTCCGCCGCCGCGATGAGAGCCGCGAACCAGGGCCACGTGTCGACCGAGACGCGCACCATCCTCTCGGACCTCGACTACGTGGTCGGCATCCCGATGCCCGCGATCCAGACCCAAGTGTTCGAGGTCTGGCAGCTCAACGGCCTCGAGCACAACCTTCGCGTGCTCCTGCTGGTCATCGGATCCGCCGCGCTGTTCACGACCATCCTGGGCGCTTCGGTGGGCACCTGGGTGTCGCGCCGGACGCTACGCCCCCTGGTCGTGGTCTCCGACGCCGCGGCGCGCATCGCCGGCGGCGATTTCGCGACCCGACTCCCCACCACCCACGCCGGCTCGGAGGTGGAGCAGCTGACCGAGTCCTTCAACACCATGGTGAACCAGTTGGTCACCAAACTCGAGCGCGACGCTCGCTTCGCCAGTGACGTGAGCCACGAATTGCGCTCACCCTTGACCGCCTTGGCGATGTCGGCCTCGATCATCGAGCAGCACCGCGACGAGTTGGCGCCGGCGGCCCAGCAGAGTCTCTCGCTCCTCAGCGCCGAGATCGCAGTGTTCCAGGGGCTCATCGAGGACCTCATCGAACTCTCGCGCTCCGACGCGGGCGCGAACTCCCCGAGCCTCGAGATCATCTCGATCGTCGAGCTGACGCGTCAGGCGGTTCGCTCGGTGGCCCGCCGACAAGGCGCACCCGAGCCGTCCGTCGAAGCCGATCCGCGGCTCGACACCGCCCGCGTTCTGGTCGATCGACGACGCTTCGAGAGGATCATCGCCAACCTGATGGACAACGCGCAGCACTACGCCGGCGGCGTCACGGCGATACGACTGGTGCCGCGCGACGCCCACGTCGAGATCAACGTGGACGACGCCGGGCCGGGCATCGCGCCCGCCGACCTAGAACACGTCTTCGAGCGCTTCTACCGCGGGCGCGCCGCTCACGACCGCAGCGTGGTCCGCGGCACCGGGCTGGGCCTCGCCCTCGTGCGCGAACACGTGAGGTCCCTCGACGGCGAGATCCGCGCCACCACGAGCCCCGAGGGCGGGGCGCGGTTCCAGATCGACCTCCCACTCGTGGAGGTCCCCTCGTGAGGGTGCTGCGCCGAGCGATCACCCTGGCGTGCGCTGCACTGTGTCTGAGCGGCTGCACCCTCGTGTCGACGTCGTCGGCACCCACCCTGGTCGACGCCGGCAACGTGCCGCTCGGCCTGCTCGACCCCACGATCCCCTTCACCGACTACGCCAAGGTCCGATGGGTGAGTCAAGACATCTACCTGCTCGACCGCACCGGCCACGTCATCGCCGTTCCGCGACTCATGACGGCGCCACCCAGTCTCTTCGCCGTGCTCTTCTACGAGACCCAGGGGCCCGATCCGGTGGAGCAGGCCGACGGCATCACCACCGAAGTACCCACCACGATGGTCGTGAACCAGGCCACCATCCACGACGACGTGGCCCTCATCGACGTGAGTCGACCCCTGAGTCAGATCTCCCTCGACGCCCAACGCGTGGCGGTCGGTCAGCTGGTGTTCGCGGCGGCGTCGATGGGGGCGTCCAAGGGGATCCGTATCTCGATCAACCAGTCCCCCTACGCCCTCAAACTGAGCACGGGGGCGACGGTCTCGCTCATCACACCCGCGGACGTGGCGTACCTGAAGAAGGGTTAGCGCTGGTGCGCCGGTCGAAACGCCGGCGCGGCACTCCAGAGATGCTCCAGGTCGTAGTAGTCGCGCGTCTCGAGGTCGAAGACGTGCACGATGACGTCACCGTAGTCGAGGGCGATCCACTGCGCCGTCGACCACCCCTCGACGCGAGTGGGCTTCAGCCCGAGATTCACCCCCACGCGGCGCTCCACCTCCTCGGCGATCGCGCGCACCTGGCGGTCGTTGCGCCCCGCGGCCACCACCAGGGCGTCGAAGGAGTCGACGAACTCGCGCAGGTCCAAGACGACGGTGTCGATGCTCAGCTTCTCGTCGGCGCCCTCGACGATGGCGTCGATCAACGCGGTGACGTAGTCGTTGTGCGGGCCGAGAATTGATCCCCCGCCGACGATCGCCTCGCTCAGTGGCCCACTCCCAGAACGATGAGTGCCACCACGAAGGGGACACTCACGGCCACTATCCCCGCCAGGGCGTGGCGCTGGCGGAGTCGACGCGCGTCGCGCCGAGTCCGTGGCACCCTCTCGAGCACCGTCACCGACGCCGTCGACACGTCTGAGATATCGAACGCACGAACTGCCATCGCGCCCTACCTTACTCCTTGGCACCTTGATAGATGGCGATTACGTCATCGGGCATTAACAATTTCAGAGCCTCGCGATCGAGGGACGCTTCACGTAGGAAAGTACTCGACAGATCGACAGGTTCCATCGCGATCTCGTAGCAATCCCACCCTTCGGGGGCGACGAAGGTGGCGCCGGGTCGCGGGATCACCCCGACCGTCACCAGTTCACGCAGCTCATCGGCGCGGTGCCACGAGGGCAACTGCGCCACGAGGTCCGCGCCCACCAGCACGTCCACGTCGTCGGACTCCTCCAGCAGTTCCAGGACGGTGTCGATGGTGTAGGAGGGTCCGGGCCGATTGATCTCGCGGTCGCTCACGCGCACCAGCGCTAGGTGCTCGAAGGCCGCGCGCGCCATCTCGAGGCGCAGTGACGCCGAATGGACCCCACCAAGGGCACTCTTGCGATAGGGATCGCCGGCCACGGTGACCTCGATGAGGTCGAAGCGTCCGGTCGCCGCCGCAGCACACAGAGCCGCCACGTGGCCGTTGTGAGGGGGGTCGAACGTGCCACCGAAGAGGCCGAGGCGACGGAGAGGCACGCCCCCAGCCTACCCAGACGATTGCCGAGAGTTCGACGGAACCTCTAGCCTGGTGTCATGACCCCCTCCACGCCATGGACACCCGAGAGTTGGCGAGATCACGTCGCGGCCCAGAGCCCCCAGTGGCCCGACGCCGCGCACCTCGCGCGCGTCGAAGCCCAGCTCGCGGGCCAACCCCCCCTGGTGTTCGCCGGTGAGGCGCGACGGCTGACCCAACAGCTCGCCCAGGCCGCACGCGGCGAGGCGTTCCTGCTCCAGGCCGGCGACTGCGCCGAGTCCTTCGCCGATTCCTCGGCGGATGCCATTCGCGACAAACTCAAGGTCATCCTGCAGATGGCCGTCGCCTTGACCTACGCCGCGGGCGTGCCCGTGATCAAGGTGGGGCGCATCGCGGGTCAGTTCGCCAAGCCCCGCTCGGAGCACTTCGAGGAGCGCGACGGCGTGCGCCTGGACGCCTTCCGCGGACACATCGTCAACCACGAGGACTTCACCGAGGAGGCGCGCCGTCCCAATCCCGACCGACTCCTCGACGCCTACCACCAGAGCGTGGCGACGCTCAACCTGTTGCGCGCCTTCACCACGGGGGGCTTCGCCTCGCTGACGCGGGTGCACGCCTGGAACCAGCAGTTCGTTACGAACTCGCCCGAAGGCAAGCGCTACGAGGTACTCGCCGACGACATCGACCGGGCGCTGGCCTTCATGCGCGCCTGCGGTGTCAACCTCGACGGCGACCACGAGCTCTCCAGTGTCGACTTCTACACGAGCCACGAGGCCCTGATCCTGCCCTACGAGCAGGCCCTGACCCGTCAGGACTCACTCACGGGCGACTGGTACGACTGCTCGGCGCACATGCTCTGGATCGGGGACCGAACCCGCCAGGTCGACGGTGCTCACGTGGAGTTCCTGCGCGGCGTGGCCAACCCGATTGGCCTCAAGGTCGGCCCGAGCACCAGCGTCGAGGACCTCAAGGTGCTGCACGGCCTCTTGAACCCTCAGAACCTCCCCGGTCGCCTCACGCTGATCTCTCGAATGGGCCGCGACCGGGTGACCGAGCGTCTGCCGGAGTTGGTCGAGGCGATGACCCACGAAGGGGCGCAGGTCCTGTGGACGTGCGATCCCATGCACGGCAACACGTTCAAGTCCCGTGACGGTTACAAGACGCGCCACTTCGACGACGTCCTCACCGAGGTGGCCCAGTTCTTCGCGGTGCACCAATCACTCGGCACCTGGCCGTCTGGTCTGCACATCGAGTTGACCGGGGACAACGTCACCGAATGCCTCGGCGGGGGCGACCAGCTCGACGAATCCGACCTCGACACCAACTACACGTCGATCTGCGATCCACGACTCAACGCGTCGCAGAGCCTGGACATGGCCTTCCACGTCAGCGAACTGCTTCAGCGGGCCGTCACGACTCGGGGTGCTCGGTCGTTGTAGCGCAGTAGTCGCACCTCACCCTGGAAGATCTCGATCTCGGTGAGGGAGCAATGCTCGGTGCGCAGTCGCAGTCGAGCGTGCGCCGGGGCGCCCATCGCCAACTTCATCGCCTGTTCGATGACGCCCCCGTGCACGAAGAGGAGCACCCGTCCCTCAGGGTGTTGGTCGCTCAAGCGACGAAAGGCCCTCTCGCAGCGTTCGTAGAACCCGGTCCACGACTCGCCTTGGGGGGCGAAGGGTGTCGTCGGATCGAGGTCCCAGTCGGGGCCGCCGAAGTGAGCGATCATCTCTTCCCAGGTCATGGCGTCGGCCAGGCCGGGGTGCAGCTCGCAGAGGTCGCAGTCCGCCGCCACCTCGAGGCCCATTCCCTTGGTCACGATCGCCGCGGTCTCCTCGGCGCGCGCCAGCACCGACGAATACGCCGCGAGCGCGTCGTCGAACTCGTGAGTGAACGCGAGGCGCTGGGCCAGGGAGTTCGCCTGCTCGCGACCGAGCGCCGTGAGCCCGGTGCACCCGAGCGGGCCGCCGACCACACCGGCGACGTTACATCCCGCTTCACCGTGTCGCACGAGGACCAACCTCGTACCACGCGGTTCGTCGCCACTCGTGCGAAAACCCTGGGGCGGCTCCTTGGACATCAGGTGAGTCCTCCTACGAACGATTCGAGTTGACGAAGGGTGCGGCACTCCACGACGTCGTCGCAGTGCGCCGCGTAGAGACCCAGGATCGAGTCCCCACTGTCCCAGTAGGCGCGAGGCTCGGGATTGAGCCAGTACAGGGCCTTGACCCTCGAGCGGATCTCCTCGAGGACGTGAGCCTGCGCGGGGTGATAGTTGTTACGCGCGTCGCCCAGGACCAGGACGGTCGTGCGTCGCGTGAGCTGGTGGGCGTAGTCCGCGGCGAACACCCCGAGGGCGCGCCCGTAGTCGCTGTGTCCGTCCGCGGCCACCACGTTGGCCTCGGCGGCGATCCGCTCGACGGCACGCGCGGGGTCGTCGGTCTCGGCGAAGAGGTGCGTCACCTCGTCGAGCCCGTCGACGAAGACGAAACTGCGCACTTGGGAGAACTGGCTCGAGATCGCGTGCACCAGGTGCAGGGTGAATCGGGCGAAGGAGGCCACCGAGCCCGACACGTCGGCGATGACCACGATCTCGGGCTTGGCGGGCCGCGGTGGTCGAAAACGCACGTCGATGGGGACACCCCCCGTGGAGAGCGAACTGCGCACGGTGTGGCGCAGGTCGATCGGACCACGGTGGCGATGGCGTCGACGTCGCGCCAGACGCACGGCCAACTTGCGACTCAGGGGCCGCAGGGCGCGCTCGAGTCGTTCCATCTCCTCGCGATTGGCGTGCATGACGTCGACGTCCTCCGGCAGGGTCTCACGTAGCGACTCGGCCATGGCCTGCGCGCCGCGGTCGTGCACGAGTTGCTCGCGGATCTCGGCCTCGACCATGGCCGTGAACTCCTCCACGCGCTGGTGGGCGTCGTCGCGGGCGAGGCGCTCGTCGAGCGCCTCGGACCCCGAGTCGAGGCGCATCGCCGCCAGTCGCCGCTCGACCTCCTCGAGGTCGAGTTGTCGCACGGTGCGAAACAGGTAGTACGCGCCGCCCACCGGTCGACCCGGCTCGATGCCGGCGTAGCGCGCCACGGCTTCGGCGGCGCTCTGGCGCAGGGCCTGGAGGTCGTGCTGGCGCAGGGCCTCGAGCAGTTGCTGCGTCAACTGCGCCGCGGAGCGATGGGGTGCCTCGCCGGAGGGAGTCCCCGGCAGTGTCTCGTCGCGCACCGTCACCTCAGGCGTTCCCTCGTCGACGCGCCGGCGGGCGAAGAAGACGTCGAAGGCGGTGTCGAAGGCGCTCAGGTGGTCACTGCTCTTCACGAGCGTCGCGCACAACGCCGCGCGGAAGAGGACCTGGTCGGCCACGTCGATGGACTCGAGCGCCCGCGCGGCGTCCACCGTCTCGCTCATCGAGACCGGTAGCCCCACCGTACGAAGCTCACCGATGAAGGAACTCAGGAGGCCGAGCACGCGTCAGGACGCACGCCCGAGGATCTCGCGCGTCGCCTTCTCGATGTCGGACTGGTACTTGAGCAGGATGTGCAGGGTCTCGGCCACGAGATCCTCGCCCAGCTCCTCGCGCCCGAGGATGACCAGCGTCCGCGCCCAGTCCAACGTCTCAGAGACCGAGGGCGACTTCTTCAGATCCATCGTCCGAAGTGTCCGCACCACCTCAGCGATCTGCTGCGCCAACGCGGTGGAGATCCCGGGAACGCGCGAGATGATGATGTCGCGCTCGCGCTCCACGTCGGGGTAACCCACGTGGAGGTACAGGCAGCGCCGCTTGAGGGCTTCGGAGAGCTCGCGGGTGTTGTTCGACGTCAGGAACACCATGGGGATCTGACGGGCCCTCAAGGTGCCCAACTCGGGGATGGAGACCTGGTACTCGGAGAGGATCTCCAGGAGCAGCGCCTCGGTCTCGAGCTCCACCCGATCGACCTCGTCGATCAGCAGGACCACGGGGTCGGTCGCGGTGATCGCCTCGAGGAGTGGTCTGGTGAGCAGGAACTCCTCGGCGAAGATGTCCCCCTCGAGTTCGGACCACACCTCCGCCGCCCCTTCGGGTCGGCCCGCCTGGATGCGCAACAACTGCTTGCGATAGTTCCACTCGTAGAGAGCCTTGGTCTCGTCGAGACCCTCGTAGCACTGCAGGCGAATCAGGCGTGCGCCCAACGCCTCGGCGACGGCCTTGGCGAGCGCCGTCTTACCCGTACCGGCGGGTCCCTCGACCAGCACCGGCTTCGCCAATCGGTCGGCGAGGAAGGTCACCGAGGAGATGGCGTCGGAGCTGAGGTAGTCCTGGTCGGCGAGTCGGATCCTCAACTCGTCGGGCGAGGAGAACCTGACGGGCGCCACCTCGGTGATGCCCAGGCGCTGGGCCAGCTCCTCGCGGGGGTCGAGGGCGCTCATCGCACCTGTCCCGTTCCGCGCACGACCCACTTGAGGCAGGTCAGCTCACGCAGGCCCATCGGACCGCGGGCGTGGAGCTTCTGGGTGGAGATGCCCACCTCCCCTCCCAACCCCAATTCCCCACCGTCGATGAAGCGTGTCGACGCGTTCACCAGGACCGCCGCCGCATCGACGCGTCGCACCCACGCGTCGGCGTTCATCGGATCGTCGGTGACGATCGCCTCGGAATGCCCCGTGCCGTATCGCGCCACGTGGTCGATGGCCTCGTCCAGCGACGCCACGACCTTGACCGCCAATATCAGGTCGAGGAACTCGCGCCCGTAGTCGTCCTCGACGGCGCGCACGGCGCCGGGCACCAGGGCGCGCGTGGCGTCGTCACCGCGCAGTTCGACCTGCGGTATCGCGCGCGACAACTCCGGAAGGAATCGCGGTGCGACGCTCTCGTGCACGAGCACCGTCTCCGCAGCGTTGCAGACGCCCGGCCGCGACGTCTTGGCGTTGGCCACAATGGACACTGCCATCTCCAGATCAGCGCTCTCGTCGACGTAGACGTGACAGTTCCCGTCCCCGTCGAGGACGAAGGGGACCCGAGCGTGCTCGCGCATCGCCGCGATGAGCGACGGTCCACCTCGGGGGATCAGGCAGTCAAGCACGTCGGTCATCTGCATGAACTCCACCGCCGCACGATGCGATGGATCCTGAACGAGGGCGACCGCGTCCGCGGGCAGTCCGTGGGCCACCAGTGCGTCGCGCCACAGGTCGACGATGAACTGGTTCGAACGTTGAGCCGAGGACGACCCGCGCAGGAAGGCAGCGTTGCCACTGCGCACGCACAGGGCCGCCACGTCACTGGTCACGTTGGGGCGATTCTCGTAGACGACGCCGATCACTCCGAGCGGCACCCGCAGGCGCTCGAGGTGGAGCCCGTTGGGCCGGACACTCGCGTCGAGCGACTCGAAGAGCGGGTCGGCGGCGGCGGCGATCTCCCTCAGGGCGTCGGCCATCGCGGTGATTCGCGGCCCACTGAGGCTCAGACGATCACGCCCCGCTCCCGACTCCACGTAGGCCTCGACCTCGGCGGCGTTGATCTCGAGCAGCTGGTCCTCGCGATTCTTGAGCGAATCGGCCACCGTGAGCAATGTGGCGCTGCGCTGCTCGTCGGTGGCTTGGGCCAGGGCGCGCGACGCCTCACGCACGTTGCGACCCTGGGCCGCCAGTGGACTGGTCATGGAGCAATCGTACCGGGTGCGACTATTCGTGGCGCAGCAACACCAGGTCGTCGCGATGGACCACGACGTCGTCGGACTCGGCGAACGACTCGGCGTTCGCGCGGACCAATCCCTTGGCGACCAACTCGCCCGTGGGTCCCATGATCTCGACCGCGTCGCCCTCGAAGAAGTCGCCCTCGTGGGACTCGACCCCCACCCGCAGCAGACTCCGACCGTCGTGTTCGAGGGCGCTGATCGCGCCGGCGTTGACGTGAAGTGTCCCCGAGGAGGCCACCGCGAAAGCGATCCACGCCTTGCGCGCCGACAGTCGGTCGGCACGAGGTTCGAAGGTCGTGCCGAAGTCGCGCGTCCCCGACAGCGCGCGACGAAGCGGCGTCGGCTCGCGCGCCGGCGCGATCACCGTGGTCACGCCCGACCACGTGGCCATGCGCGCGGCGGCAACCTTCGAAGCCATGCCCCCGCTCCCCACCCCCGAACGGCTGCGGCCCGCCAACCCTTCAAGGTCGTCGTCGATCGACGTCACCACGTCGATCAGCCGCGCGGTGGGGTCCAGTCGCGGATCGGCGGTGAGAAGACCGGGCGTGTCGGTGAGGAGCACGAGATGGCTCGCCGTCACCAGGTTGGCGACCAGGGCCGCGAGGCGATCGTTGTCCCCGAAACGGATCTCCTCGTCGGCCACCGCATCGTTCTCGTTGATGATCGCCACGACACCGAGGGAACTCAGCGCGCTGAGCGTGGAGCGCGCGTGAAGGTACTGGCCCCGGTGTGAGAAGTCAAGCGGCGCCAGGAGCACCTGGCCCACCGTGACCTCGAAGCGCGCGAAGGACTGTCGCCACGCGTCCATGAGCAACGGCTGGCCCACCGCGGACACGGCCTGCAGCGTGGCGGCGTCGGTCGGTCGGACGCGGCCGCCTCCCACGTCCGCCCAACCGGCGGTGATGGCTCCCGAGGTGACGACCACGGTGGACCACCCCTCTCGTCGCAATGCCACGACGTCCGCGGCCACCGCATCGAGCACCTCGTGGGCGATGCCGCCGCCCTCGTCGGTCACCGAGGAAGTGCCGATCTTCACGACGACGCTAGAGGTCGTCACCGTCGTCCTCCTGCGCTCCGTCGAGTCGGCCGTGTCGGGCGAGGCGCTCACGTCGCGTGGCACGGTGGTGTTCGCCGCGGTCGAGTCCCGCACTCACGTCGTCACGCCACCATTCGAAGGACAACGGACCGATGCTCACCACGTCACCATCGCGCACACCGGCCCGGTTGAGAACACGGTCGACGCCGAGGTCCTTGAGTCGTCGCACGATCTCCGCGAGCGCCTGATCGTCCGTGAGGTCCTGGAAGCGAACGGCCCGCTCCGCGACCCGACCGCCGACGCGCCAGCTGGACTCACCCTCGCGCTGCACCGTGATCTCGTCGGGGATCGGCCTGTGGACCACGACGTCGTGGTCGCTGACCTCAGCCTCGCGTTGGCGCACCGCGATGACCAGACCGGCCAACTGGGCGCTCAGTGCGTCGATCCCCGCGCCGGTCACCGCCGAGATCGTCATCACGTCCTCCAGGTGGTGCGCGGCCACATCCCCCTTGGAGCCCACGACGACGCGCGGCCTCTCGAGGAGGTCCGCCTGATAGCTGCCCAACTCACCCAGGAGGACCTCGAGTTGCTCGTGCGGCGCGATCGGTGCGTAGTCCGAGAGATCCAAGAGGACGCATAGGACGCGAGCGCGCTCGACGTGACGCAAGAAGTCGTGACCGAGCCCCCGGCCCTGCGCGGCGCCCTCGATCAGGCCGGGAATGTCCGCCATCACGTATTCGGTCGCGTCCTGGGGACGGCCGGAGCGCGCACCGACACGCACGACGCCGAGGTTGGGGACCAGGGTCGTGAACGGGTAGTCGGCGATCTTGGGCCGCGCGGCTGAGACCCGAGAGATGAGCGTGGACTTGCCCACGTTGGGGAAACCGATGAGGGCCACGTCGGCCTGCAACTTGAGTTCGAGGTTGTACCAGCGCTCCTCGCCCACCTCACCCTGCTCGGCGAAGGCGGGCGCCCGGCGCGAGTTCGAGAGGAATCGGTTGTTGCCCTGTCCGCCGAGTCCCCCTTCGGCGGCGCGCCAACGGTCGCCGGGTCCGGCCAGGTCGACCAGTAACTCGCCGTCCTGGGAGTACACCGACGTCCCTACGGGCACCGGCACCACCACGTCCTTGCCATTGGATCCGTGCATCCTCTTCGACGTCCCATGCTGGCCGTCGGTCGCCCGACGAAACGGGTGGTCCCGAAAACCGAGTAGTGACGCCTGGTTATGGTCCGCCACCAGCCACACGTCGCCCCCGCGACCCCCGTCACCACCGTCGGGGCCGCCCTTGGCGACGTGGGCCTCGCGGCGAAAACTGACGCATCCCGCCCCGCCGTCGCCGGCCTTGGCGTGCAATTGGGCCGAATCGACGAAACTACTCACCCCTCCATCCTACGGTTCGCGCCATCCAACTACCCGACGAGCTCGTCCAACGCGGCGTCGAACACACGCTGGTGCAGAGCGACGTGCGCCTGAGTCGTCGCGGGACACATGAGGGCCATGTTGTGAAAGGGCGTGATGAGAACACCCCGATTGACGCAGTAGAGGTGCAAGAGATCCTCGAGCTCGGCGTCGGTGCTGCGGGCGGACTCACCGCCGCTACGTGGTGCCGGCGCCATGAAGCGATACTCGCACCGGGCGCCGAGTTGGCTCACCGACCACGCCAGGTCGTGGCCCTCGATGGAATCGCGCACGCCTTGGGCGAACGACGTGGCGAGGACCTCCATCTCCGCGAACGCCTGATCCGTGAGGACCTCACCGAGTACGGCGCGCATCGCGGCGAGGCTCATCGCGTTGCCGGCCAGGGTGCCCCCCACGCCGCCCACGTCGACGATGTCGGCACCCTGGTCGAGGGAGCCCAGCACCCGATCGGCCAGTTCCTGGCTCAGACCGTAGGCGCCACACGGGACTCCGCCCCCCAAGGACTTACCGATCGTCACCGCGTCGGGACGTAGCCCCCACCGTCGCGTCGCCCCGCCGGGTCCAGCGGAGAACGTGTGCGTCTCGTCCACGATCAACAGGGTCCCGGTCTCGTCACAGAGTCGGCGTGCGCCCTCGAGGAATCCGGGTTCGGGCAGGACGATCCCAATGTTGGTCAGTGCCGGTTCGGTCAAGACGGCCGCGACGTCACCGTGTCGCAGCTCCGACTCGAGCGCCGCGAGGTCATTGAACTCCACCACGCGGGTGGTGCTCGAGGGATCCACCGCGGCACCCACGTTGCCAGGCCGTGGCACCGCGCCACCATTCTCGTCAAGGACGACGAAGGTCTCATCGACAGTGCCGTGATACGAGTACGAGAACACCAAGACCTTGGGCCGCCCGGTCACCATTCGAACCAGACGCAGCAGCCAACGGTTAGCGTCGGTGGCCGAGAGCGTGAATGACCAGCGGCTCACCCCGAAGCGACGAGCGAGTTCCAGCGCCACCCACTCCGCGTCCTCGTTCGGCAGCATCGTCGTGACCCCGCCACGACGCCCGACACGTTCTTCGAGCGCCCGCGCGAGCGGCTCAGGTGAATGCCCGGCCATCGCCCCGGTGTCGCCCAGCGCGAAGTCGACCAATTCGTGGCCGTCGACGTCGGTGATGAGTGCCCCGTGCGCCTGGTCGAAGGCCACGGGGAATCCCCCGGCCCACTTGCTCATCCACGTCATGGGCACCTGGGCCAGGAGGTGTCGCGACGACTCGTGGATCGAGAGTGAGCGCGCGTTCGCCCGTCGATACTGCTCTCGTTCTCGGACCAGCAATTCGTTCAAACGCCGACGATTTATGGGTTCCATGGGCCCATAGTAGGTGCCACCAGGGCGCGTTTCGAGGAATCGTCAACGCTTAATACCGTTCTGGTCAGGATTTTTCTCAAATCGCACCCCTCTTGAATCCTAAATATCTGCTCGAAATCCCTAAATTGCAGTGTTTTAGCGATAAAGATGGCTCCGGTTCAGGGAACTCTCCCAGTCCGAATTGATGAAGAGTAAGGAGTCGACCGGTGAACAAGGCCGAGTTGGTAGATGCAATTGTTGCCGAGAGTGGCACGACGAAGGCCGCAGCGACGGAGTTCCTGCGCGCGTTCGAGGACGTCGTCGTAGAGAACGTCGCCAAGGGCGAGAAGATCGTGCTGTCAGGCTTCCTGTCCTTTGAAAGAGTCGAGCGCAAGGCTCGCACCGCTCGCAACCCTCAGACGGGCGAGGCGATCCAGGTCGCGGCGTCGCGTGCCCCCAAGGTGTCGATTGGCTCGACGTTCAAGAAGGCCGTAAAGGGTTGACCTCATCCACCGCGGCGCCCTGGTCGTCGCGGTCAGCTCCAACGAGACCACATCAACGGCCTCGTTGGTGAGTCGACGCGAAGATGCCCCGGGACAGCGTCTCGGGGCATCTTCGCGTTCGCGCCGATAAGCAGCCCAGTCCCGTACCCCTTGTTCCGGTGTCCCCTATCACGAGCGCCCTCGAGGAAAGGGCATCGATCACCGCGCGCCTAACCCTCGTCGAGATCGCGACCGCGGCGCTCGCTCGCCAACGTTACGCGGACACCACTATCTCTGCGCCGGGCGCCCGCGACCGCCTCTCGCGTCCCCTCGTTGCAGAAAGAGCGAATCCCCTCCGAGCTGACGCTCGGAGGGGATTCGCCAATCAAGATTCTCGGAGGGCGCTTACGCCTCCGTCAGGATGTCCACCAATCGACGCCCGCGACGGAAGCCGAACTTGACCTTGCCCTCCGCGAGGGCGAACAGGGTGTCGTCCTTGCCGATCCCCACGTTGTGTCCCGGGTGGAACTGGGTGCCGCGCTGACGAATGATGATGGAACCGGTCTTCACGAGCGTCCCGTCGAAGGCCTTCACGCCCAGTCGCTGGGCGTTCGAGTCGCGACCATTACGAGTTGAACCGCCGCCTTTAGTCTTGGACACGAGTTCTCCTTACGCCTCAGTGGCCGCGGCGACCTTGGCGGTCTTGGCGGCCTTCGCGGGCTTCGCCGCGATCTTGTTGATCTCCACCGTCGTGTACCACTGCCGGTGACCCCAGCGCTTGCGCTGAATGGACTTCGCCTTATAGGTGAGCGCACGGATCTTGGGGCCGCTCTGCACCCCCACGATCGTGCCGGTGACCTTGGCGCCCTCTAGGGCCGGACCAGCGAGAACGCTGTCTCCGTCCACTAGCAACACGGGCTCGAACTCAATGACGGCACCGTTCTCTTCGGCGCGCTTGTCCACGCGGACCAGTTGGCCCTCGGTGACGCGCTCCTGAGAGGTGCCTACTCGGATGACGGCGTACATAGGGTTTCCATAGTAGTCGAAA
Source organism: Acidobacteriota bacterium (assembly GCA_018971185.1). GTDB lineage: Bacteria > Actinomycetota > Acidimicrobiia > Acidimicrobiales > RAAP-2 > RAAP-2. The sequence goes on along the minus strand of JAGXBH010000004.1, from coordinate 18,236 downwards.
TCTCGGGTCGTGCGCGACCTAGAGACCCGTGGCGACCACGAATCCCCGTCCGTCGCACACCGCGCACACCTTCGAGACCGATTCCAGCAGCCCCTCGTTGACTCGCTTGCGCGTCATCTCCACCAGGCCCAGCTCGGAGATGTCGAAGACCTGGGTGCGCGTCTTGTCGCGACTGAGGGCCTGACGCAGGGCCGACGCCACCGCCTCACGGTGCGCCTTGGTCTCCATGTCGATGAAGTCGATGACGATGATGCCGCCGATGTCGCGCAAGCGCAACTGGCGCGCCACCTCCTCGGCCGCCTCGAGGTTGTTACGAAAGACGGTCTCCTCCAGGTTGGTGGTCCCCACGTTCTTGCCCGTGTTGACGTCCACGACGGTCAGAGCCTCGGTTCTCTCGATGATCAAGGAGCCGCCCGAGGGGAGGAACACCTTTCGGTCGAGGGCCCGGTGAAGTTGCTCGTGGACGAAATAGCGTTCGAAAAGGGGCAACTCCTCACTCGAGCGGTCGTAGAACTCGATCCGGTCAGCCAACTCGGGATTCACCGCGAGGACGTAGTCGCGCACTTTGTTGTAGAGGTCCGCGTCATCGATGATGACACCGCGAAAGTCCTCGTTCAACTCTTCGCGCAAAACTCGCACCGCGAGGTCGAGGTCACGGTAGACCAGGCGCGGCTGGTTGGACTTGGACACCTCCGCCTCGATGGCGTCCCACTTCTCGCAGAGCGAGGTCACGTCGCGCGCCAGGTCGTCCGCCGCGACGCCCTCGGCCGCCGTACGGATGATGATGCCGTGTCGATCGGGCTTGACGTCGTCGATGATCTTGCGCAGGCGTCGGCGTTCACCGTCGGGCAGCCGCTTCGAGATGCCAATCGTGCTGGAGTTTGGCACCAGGACCGCGAATCGCCCGGGCAACGAGACCTCTTGGGTCAGACGAGCTCCTTTGGCCCCGATGGCGTTCTTGGTGACTTGACAGATCACCGTCTGTCCCGACCTGATCATCTGCTCGATTCGCTTGTCACTCGAGGTCGTGCCCTCGAGGTCGTCATCATTGAGCGAGATGTCGCCGCGGTAGAGCACGGCGTTCTTCGGAATGCCGATGTCGACGAACGCCAACTCCATGCCGGGCAACACGTTCTGAATCCGCCCGACGTAGATGTTGCCGTCGATCTGATTGGTCTCGTCCGCCGCCTTCGCCACGGTGTACTCCACCATCGTTCGACCTTCCAGGGTCGCGATATGAGTCGCGTCCTTGGCGGTGTGCACGCACATCAGGTAGCGCCCTTGGGCGCGGGTGCGCCGTTCGCCGCCGCGCCGGCGACCCTTGCGGGCCCGGTTGGCGTCATCACCGTCCATCACGGGCGCCGACGCCTCCACCGGCGCCTCGGAAGGTCTGACGTTCTGCCGCCCGGCCCCGCCCTGTCCAGGGGAGCCCTGACCCGACTGCCCGCGTGAACCCTGTGAACCCTGGCCACCGCGGCCCCGGCCTCCGCGACGGCGCCGGTTCGCGCCCCCGGGGGCGCCCGATGGTGCCGCGGGTGCCTGCGCCCGGTCGCGCGGCGGAACGTTCGAGGGTCGGGTATCGCCGATCTGCGGCGCCGGTCGAGTGTCGCCGATACGTGGACTAGCTGGTACTGCGGGGGTGGTGGTCTCGTCGCTCACGACGGGTACTCCTTGAGTTCTCGATGAAGGGGCCGCGCCCCACGGCGCGATTCCCCGTGGAAGGGTGGTGGCCGGGCATCTGCTCGCCACCGTTGGAACGAATGATCTCGAGTCGAGCGCGACGCATCGCGCCACCAGTGGCCCACTTGACCTGGGCTACCTCACCGGCGTGTACCACGTTGCGTCCTCACTGCGGGCGACGACGGAATGTTGTCACTCGGTCGTCACTGCGATCTCTTCGCGCCACCGTTTTTCTTACGGTTGCGTCCAACCCTTCCAGGCTACTCGCAAAGTGTCCTATCCAGACTTATTTGTGGTCGTCGGGGGCGGGTTCGTGGAAGAAGTGGTGGTGGACGCCGTGGTCGTGGTCACGGGCGTGGTAGTCGTCGTCACGGGCGTGGTGGAGGAAGTGGTGGTGGTCGTGGTGGTGGTCGTGGTGGACGTTGTTGTGGTCGTCACGGGCGCCACCTGGTTCTTGACCGTCAGCACGACGGGCTGGGGTGGATGATGGTAGAGGTAGTCGAAGGCCTTGGCCACCACCGGGGCGGCGGCCTGGGAACCGTACCCGCCCTGCGCGATGGCGCAGATGACCACGTATTGAGGATTGTTGGCGGGCGCGAAGCCCACGAACAAGGAGTTTGGCTCCAGGTGCTTGCCGTTGGGACCGTATCCCGTCGAAGCGGTACCCGTCTTTCCCGCCACCGGGAACGCCGACTGGGAGAACGTCCCGTACTGCTGGAACGTCCCGTAGGCCGTGCCGCGAGGGTTCTGCACGACCCCTTCGAGCCCTTGGAGGATCGGGTCACGTACCGAAGGGGGCAGGCTCACGTGCCCCAGGACTCTCGGACCGTAGCGCACCACGACCTTGCCGGTGGGGCTCACGACCGCCGCGGCCACTTCGGGCGCGTAGCGGGTCCCACCGTTGGCGAAGGTCGCGTAGGCGTCGGCCAGGCCGATGGGGGTGATCGCCGTCGAACCCTGTCCGAAGGCCATCTCGATGTTGTCCCCCGTGTACCACGACGTGTTGGGGAACGCCTTGGGCGCCGCCTTGTGCAGGGCGAGGCGCACCGTCGGCGAGTCCACCCGACCCTGCACCTCGTTCGGAAGGTCGATGTTGCTGTACTGGTCGAGGCCGTACTCGTGGGCGACGTTCTGAATGGGCGTTTGGCCGTACTTCGATTGCTGGGACCAGAAGAGATAGCCCAATTGATAGAAGTAGTAGTCCGAGGACACCGTCAGGGCCATCGGCAGGTCGACCAGGCCCGCCCCCTGGCCCAGGTCGTCGTGGAAGACACATCCGTGAGCACCCTGCAGGCAACCCGGGACCGTGTAGTAACCCGTGTCGTTGACCAGCTGCGTCGCCGGGAAGACCCCGGTCTGGAGTTGCGTGGTGGCCGTGACCATCTTGAACGTGCTGCCCGGCGTGTAGAGACCCTGGATCGGGTAGTTGGTGAATGACCCCTGGCTCAACAGACTGTTGAGGGTCGACTGTGACAATCCATTGACGAAGGAGTTCAGGTTGAACGACGGGTAGCTCGACATCGCCAGGACCGCACCGTTGTTCACGTTCATCACGATCGCCGCGCCGTTGAGTGCCGCCGGGACGACCCCGGTCGTGGGGTCGACCGTGTGACGTAGCGCCGTGATGTCGCTCGCCAGGTATCCGTCCAGGGCCTTCTGCAGCTTGGCGTCGATGTTGAGCACCACGGTGTCACCCTGGCGCGGAGGGGTCTTCTGCACGTCACCGAGGATGCTGCCCTGCGCACTGACTTCGATCGTGGTCGTACCGGCCACGCCGCGAAGATACTGCTGGTAGTAGTTCTCGATGCCGGTCTTACCGAAGAGGGAGTTAGTGGTGTAGCCCGCACCGGGATTCGCGGCGATCTCGGCGCCGGTGATGGGCCCCACGTAGCCGAGTAGCTGCGAGGCCGTCTGGCCGCCGAAGGGGTAGCTGCGCTGGGCCACCGACTGCACGCTGACGCCGGGGAACTCGCCGGGGTGCAGCTTGATGAACTGCACCACCGAGGCGGGGGCGCTGGTCATCACCGGGGCCGGTTGGTACGGGTCGTACTGCTGGTTCGTCAGGTCGCCCTGGATCGTCTTGACGCTCTGGCCGGTCACGGTGGCGAGCGCGCCGATGACCGACGGATTGAGATAGGCCTGCTGACGCGAGAGCAGCACTTCGGTGGTCGTGATGTTCGTCACCATCGGCGTCCCGGTACGGTCGACGATCAGTCCCCTCGACGCGGGAATCGTGGCCTCGTGGAGCGAGTTGGAGTTCACCGTCGCCACCGAGGCGTTGTGCTCGAGAACCTGCAGCATGAACAAGCGCACCATGAGCAGGACCAGCAGCAGTGAGAAGAATCCGCCGATGATGCGCCACCTTCGCTCGGGGCGCGCACGAACCTCCTCGGGCGAGGCCACGAGGTCGCGGATTCCGACGGTGCGCGGCTCGTTGATCTGTCGCCCGCGGCCGCGGAAGGGGTTGAGTGACACCCAGGGACGCCAGAGCCGCTGGAACCACGACGCGGTGGGTCGATCTCGCCACGATCCCTTCATCGACGACCCTTCAGGGCCGAGGAACTCATGGCGAAGGCCACGCGGGTGACGGGCCGCGCGAGGACGAAGAAGGCCGCCGCGTTGACGAGCATCGAGTTGACGAGGCTACCGCGCCACAGCGAGAAGTTGAGGGCGAATGCTCCGCTGGCGACGAACAGCAGGGGGGCGACCAGACCCGCGGCGCCCGCCAGGGTGGGCGTGACCCAGAGGGCTGCCGAATCCAGGTCCCCGACCCCCTCCTTGCCCAAGCGCGACGCGGCGAAGGCCAGGGCCAGGCCCACCAGGGCGCTGAGACCAAAGGGCGTCGCACTCTGGGCGTCGAAGAGCACGCCGGACGCCAAACCGGCGAAGAGCGCCAACGACGTCAGACCGGTGAGACCCACCGCCACCGGCCAGAGCCAGACCAGCATGACCACGACCCCGTCGAACCGCCACTGGGTGAAGACCGCGAACTGTATCCCCACCACCATCAGCGTCGCGAGCGTGATGAGACCTCTGGCTTGGGTCACGTGGAGGGCTCCCACAGCACAACGTCGACGTACGCGAGGTTGTTCAGGTCGGCGGTCGGGGCGAGGCTCACCGAATAGGTCGAGGCCCCGGGGTTCACGATGAGTTTGGTGACGCGCCCCACGGGCAGACCCGGCGGGAACAACCCACCCTGGAGTCCGTTCGTCGAGAGCAGACTCCCGACCCCGACGGACGCCGAGTCCGGTATGCCCGAGACACTCAGAGGATTGTTGAGTCCCTGGCCCGAGACCAGCACCGTCGTCTGGCCGTTGCCGAAGGTGGCACCCACCACCGACCCGGTGTCGGTGAGCAGGCGCAGCGTCGAGGAATGCATCGAGGTGGCGATGATCCGTCCGACCAGACCGCCGTCGGACACCACCGGCATCCCGTCCATGACGCCCTCCGCCTGACCCTTGTCCAGGGTCACGGTGGCCGAGAAGTTGGTCGGCGAGATCACCGTCACCTGGGCCAGGAGCGTCCCGAGCGTCGCGGCGACCGGCACGTGCAGCGCCTGGGACAACTGGCGCAGTTGTTGCGCCGCCAGGGTGTTCTGGTCCGCCCGCAGCGTCTCACGCCCCAGTAGATAGCGGAGCTGCTTGTTCTGGGCCACGAGGTCGGAGTAGTTGAACACCCCGGCGAACAGGTGCCCGACCGGGCGCGCCACGAAGTCCGCCGCCCAACTGAAGGGGAACACGACCGCGTGCGCGGCACTCCTCGCCCCCGCGACGACCCCTCCCGAGACGTACACGGTGATGATGATGAGTGTCCCCACCACCCCACTGAAGAAGAGCCGGCGCCGTGAGCGGTCCGATGCCACGGCTTAGCGCGAAGGTGACGTCTTGAGCATGCGCGCGAAGACATCGAGTTCTTCGAGGCACATCCCGCTACCCAACGCGACGCAATTGAGCGGATCGTTGGCGACGATGATCGGCATGTTGGTCTCGATCTCGAGCCGTGTGGCCAGCCCGTTCAACAAGGCGCCACCGCCGGTCAGGACGATACCCTGCTCCATCAGGTCCGACGAGAGCTCAGGCGGGGTGCGGTCCAGGGTGACCTTCACCGCGTCGACGATCGCCTGCACCGGCACCTCGATCGCCAACCGTACCTGCTCGGTCGAGATCACCACCGTCTTCGGGAGGCCAGTGACGAGGTCGCGGCCGCGGATCTGAGCCTGCATCTCCTGCTCGAGCGGGTACGCCGACCCCATCTGGATCTTGATCTCCTCGGCGGTGCGCTCGCCCAGGGCCAACTGGAACTCCTTCTTCACGTAATCGACGATCGCGTCGTCGAGCTCGTCGCCGCCGACACGTATCGATTGGCTGGTGACGATTCCTCCGAGGGAGATGACGGCCACCTCGGTGGTGCCGCCGCCGATGTCGACGACCATGTTGCCGGTCGGCTCGTGGATGGGCAGTCCGGCACCGATCGCGGCGGCCATCGGCTCCTCGATGATGTAGGCCTTGCGGGCCCCCGCGAACTCCGCCGCCTCCATGACCGCGCGCTGTTCGACCCCGGTGATCCCCGACGGGACGCAGATCACCATTCGCGGCTTGGCGAAGCGCCGCTGGTGGACGCGATGGATGAAATAGCGCAACATCTTCTCGCAGATCTCGAAATCGGCGATCACGCCGTCCTTCAAAGGGCGGATCGCCTGGATGTTGCTCGGCGTGCGACCGATCATGAGTTTGGCCTGCGCCCCTACCGCCAGGGGCTTACCGTCCTTGATGTCGACCGCCACCACGGAAGGCTCGTTGAGCACGATGCCGCGCCCACGGACGTAGACCAACGTGTTCGCGGTGCCGAGGTCGACCGCCATATCGCGACCCAGAAGTGAAAAACGAGAATCAACCATGAGAACCCTTAATGAGAGCCCGACTCGTACTCTCCTACCCACCACAGGCTAGGGCACGGGGGCGCCGGACACCAAACAGGTGGTCTCAGGCGAGTGACGGGAAGAACAGGGCGATCTCGCGTGACGCCGATTCGGCGGAATCGGACCCGTGGATCAGGTTTTGCTGGGTCTCGAGTCCCAGGTCGCCGCGAATGGTCCCCGAGGGCGCGAGTGCGGGATTCGTCGGCCCCATCATCGAACGAACCACCTGCCACGTGTCGGTCGGACCCTCCAGGACCATCGCCAGGACGGGGCCACGGGTGATGAAGGCCACCAGACCTTCGTAGAACGCCTTACCCGCGTGCTCCGCGTAGTGGCTCTCGGCCGTGACACGATCGAGGGTGCGCAACTCGGCCGCGACCAGGCGCAGGCCGCGCCGTTCGAATCGACTCACGATTTCGCCGACGAGACCGCGTTCGACGCCGTCGGGCTTGACCAGGACCAGGGTTCTTTCCACGAGGATGCAATCTACCAGTGTCAGTCCTGGTGGCGTGTGACGACGTGGAGCACGTCGGCGCGGACCTGGGCGACGAGATAGAGACTGCCAGCCGCCACGATGAGATCGTCGTCGCTCGAGTGCTCGCGGGCGTGAGCGAGGGCCGCGGACACACTGGAGTGCTCGAAGGCGACTCCCCCCGCTCGGCGTACCGCTTCGGCCACGACGTGCGCGTCCATCGCCCGAGGCGAGTTCGGCGCGCAGCAGTGGAATTCCGTGAAACCCAGCGACACCAGTGGGGCGACCATGTCATCGACGTCGCGACCCGTCAGCATCCCCAGGACGCAACGTCGTTCGCCCAGGACGTGGAAAGCCCCGTCGAGGGCGGTGCACAAGGCGCGCATCCCGGCGGGATTGTGCGCCCCATCGACCACGATCGTCGGAGCGTGGCCGAGCAGCTCCATACGCCCCGGCATGGCGGCGCGAGCCAGCGTGGCGCGCACGACGTCCTCACCGAGGGCCCGACCGAGGAACGCTTCGGCGGCCACGATCGCCGTCGTCGCGTTGACGCCCTGATGAATGCCGTGCAGGGACACCAGGACGTCGTCGTAGGTCGCGAAGGGTGTCCGCACGGTGATGGACCTTCCCCCGACGGCCAAGTCGTTGCGCTCGAGCGAGAACGACTCCTCGATACCCCACAGGGTCGCGCCCAGTTCACGCGCGCGCGCCGTGGCGATCTCGACCACGATGGCGTTCGTGGTCGACACGATGGCGACGGCGTCCCGCCGGAAGATCCCCACCTTGTCCCGCGCGATCGCCCCGATGGTCTCACCGAGGACGGCCGTGTGATCGAGGTCCACGTTCGTGAGGACCGTGACGTCTCCGTCGACCACGTTGGTCGAGTCCCACGTCCCCCCCATTCCGACCTCGATCACCGCCACGTCCACCCCCTCATCTGAGAAATGCAGCAACGCTGCGACGGTGAGGAGTTCGAATCGGGTGAGAACGATGCCGCTGACGCTCTGGGCGTCGTAGAGGCGGCCCAGCAGTGAGGTGAAGTCCTCGTCATCGATCGGGTGACCGTTGACGGCGATGCGTTCGTTGAGGGAGTGCAGATCAGGACTCGTGAAGGTCCCCACCCTCAGACCCGTGGCGCTCAACAGTGCGCTGGTCAGGGTCGTGGTCGTCCCCTTGCCGTTCGTTCCGGTGATGTGGACCACGGGGTAGTCACGATGGGGGTCCGCGAAGAGCGCCAGGGTGTCGGCGATCGACTCGAGCGACGGCTCAGCGCGGCGTCCCGGGGCCAGACGTTCGTAATCGACGTGCGACTCCAGCCACGTCAGGGACTCCTCGTACGTGGATGGGCGCACGACTAACTGGCGCGACGGGTGCGCGTCTTCCTCACCTCGTAGGTGGGCTCGGCGCCGTGGCGCACCGTGTCCGCACTGATCACACACCGTTCGACGTCCCCGCGCGACGGCACGTCGTACATCGGCTCGAGCAGCACGCTCTCGAGGATCGAACGAAGTCCCCGTGCTCCCGTCTGGCGCTCCATGGCCAACTCGGCGATCGCCTCGAGGGCGTCGGGTTCAATCACCAATTCGACCCCGTCCAGGGCCAGGACCTGCTGGAACTGGCGAACGAGGGAGTTCTTGGGCTCGGTCAACACGCGGATCAACATGTCGCGATCGAGCTGCTGGACCGCCCCCACGACGGGGAGGCGACCGATGAACTCTGGAATGAGGCCGAACTTGACCAAGTCCTCGGGCAACGCGTGGCGAAAGAGCTCGATGTCACCGTGGCGCTTGGCCTCCACGGGTTGGTTGAAGCCGATCGACTTCTTGCCGAGCCGTCGCTCGATGATCTGCTCGAGGCCCGCGAAGGCGCCACCGCAGATGAAGAGGATGTTGGCGGTGTCGATCGTGATGAACTCCTGGTGCGGGTGCTTGCGCCCGCCCTGGGGTGGCACGCTCGCCACCGTGCCTTCGAGGATCTTCAGCAGGGCCTGCTGCACGCCCTCGCCCGACACGTCGCGGGTGATCGAGGGGTTCTCCGCCTTGCGGGCGATCTTGTCGATCTCGTCGATGTAGATGATGCCGCGCTCGGCACGCTTCACGTCGAAGTCGGCCGCGGTCAGTAGTTTCAGCAGGATGTTCTCGACGTCCTCGCCGACGTAGCCGGCCTCGGTCAACGCCGTGGCGTCGGCGATCGCGAAGGGCACGTTGAGCATCCGCGCGAGCGTTTGGGCCAGGAAGGTCTTGCCACAACCGGTAGGGCCCAGCAACAGCACGTTGGACTTCCCCACCTCTACGTCATCCTCGTGCAACGGTCCGGCCTGGATGCGCTTGTAGTGGTTGTACACCGCCACCGCGAGAATCTTCTTGGCGTCGACCTGCCCGATGACGAACTCGTCGAGGAAGGAGGTGATCTCACGCGGGGTCGGCAGGTCCTCCAGCACGAACTCGGGTCGATCCCCGAACTCGTCGGCGATGATGTCGTTGCACAGGTCGATGCACTCATCGCAGATGTACACGCTCGGTCCCGCGATGAGCTTCTTCACCTGCTTCTGGCCCTTGGCGCAGAAACTGCACTTGATCAAGTCGTTACCCTCACCGAACTTCGCCACCGCTCACCTCCCTCGCTACCCTCATCCTACGAAGCCTGAAGCTCGTCGGCGATGAGCTCGTTGCACAACCCGATGCACTCGCTGCAGATGTAGACATCCGGTCCCGCGACCATCTTGCGCACCTGCCCCTGATCCTTATGACAAAAGCTGCAACTGATCACGCTGTCATCCTCACTGGGTCGCGCCACCGTTCGCCTCTTCCGTCCCCTTCATCCTACGAGACGGGGGTCCACAAGTTGGGAACCTAGGGTCGCGCCAGCAGAACCTCGTCGATGAGGCCATATTGCACGGCTTCGTCAGCCCCGATGATGTAGTCGCGGTCCGTGTCCTTGGCGATGCGCTCCACGCTCTGACCCGTGTCGGTGGCCAGCATCGCGTTGAGCATGTCCTTCATGCGCAGGATCTCGCGCGCCTGGATCTCGATGTCGGAGGCCTGTCCGCCGACCCCGCCCCAGGGCTGATGCAGCAGGACGCGAGCGTGGGGAAGCGCGAAGCGCTTGCCCTTGGTGCCCGCGGCCAGCAGCACCGCGGCAGCTGACGCGGCCTGACCGAAGCAGAACGTCGACACGTCGGGCTTGATGTACTTGAGGGTGTCGTAGATCGCGAGAAGTCCCGTGATATCGCCGCCCGGCGAGTTGATGTAGAGGTTGATGTCCTTGTCGGGGTCCTCGGACTCCAAGAACAGCATCTGGGCGCAAATGAGGTTGGCGATCGTGTCGTCGATCGGTGTGCCCAAGAAGATGATCCGCTCTCGCAAGAGGCGGCTGTAGAGGTCGTAGGCGCGCTCGCCACGGCTCGACGACTCGACCACGGTGGGCACGAGGTAGTTCTGGGCGCTGAAATGTTCGTTCACGCTACAACCTTATTCGTCGATCTCGACCGATTGATCCTCGCGGAGCAATTCTCGGTCGATCACGATGCCGAGGTGGTCGACGAACGTGGCGTTCTCCCCCAACCACCGGTTCGCCTTGATCTTGGCCACCTCCGCGTCGAATGACTTCACCCGCCCGGACTTGTAGAGGTTGTCGCGAAGGGCTTGCGCCGTCAGGCTCATCGCCTCGGCGGTCTTGACAAGCTCCTCCTCGACCTCCTCCTCGGTCGCCTCGAGCCCCTCCGCCTTCACCAGGGCCCGCAAGGCCAGGTCGATCTTGACCGCGCGCTGGGCGTCGGCGCGCACCGCGGCCAGCAACTGATCCGGCGTCTGTCCCGTGGCCTGGAGGAACTGCTCGAAGTCCATCTTCTGCTCCGCCAGACGGTGCCCCAGGTCGTGGACCCGATCATTGGCCTCGGCGTCCACCAGGACCTCGGGCACGAGTTCGTCACTCACCAACTCGCCGAGAGCGATCAACGTGGCGTCACGCTGGGACATCTGTGCCTCGACGACCTTCATCTTGCTCATCTGGGCCAACACCGCGTCCCTCATCTCGTCGACCGTCGGCCACTCGGTGTTCTCCTCAACCCACTCGTCGGTCAACTCGGGGAGGATGCGCTCCTTCACCTGCTTGAGCCTCATCGTGTAGACGACGCTCTGCCCCGTGCCCGCGCTGGTGTTCACCACCAACTCCTCACCCGCGCGCAGCCCCAGGATCAGCTCATCCACCTCGGGGGCGATTGAACCCGAACCTACGGTGTACATGAAGTCGCTCATCTCCAACGGTTCCGCATCGGAATCGGGCTGCTCCGCGCGGATATCCATATTGACCAAGTCGCCGTTGACGATCGGCCGATCCACGTCGTGCAGGACGGCGTCGGTCTCTCGGAAGCGATCTATCTGCGCTTCGATCTCGTCGTCTCCCACGACCGGTGACGGGATCGTCACCCGCAACGCGTCGTAGCCGACGATCGTGACATCCGGACGCACCTCGACTTCGGCTTCGAAGACCAGGACGCCCTCATCCTCGCCCCCCGTGATCGTCACGTCGGGCTGACCAATGGGGTCGATCAGCGTCTCGGAAACGGCGCGTGCGTAGAAGTCCGGCAGTGACTCGCGGATCGCCTCCGATCGAAGCACGGCCGCACCACCGATGTTGGCGATGAGGACTTGCTTGGGGACCTTCCCCTTACGGAACCCCTTCACGTTGACCTGTTGCGCCAAGGTCTTGGCGGCGGCGTCGAGGGCCACCGCCATCTCCGCCTCGTCGACTTCGACGGTGAGCTTGATCCGATTGTTTTCCAGGGCTGAAGAAGTGGCACGCATAAGGATTTCAAGCCTACCTCCACCGGCTCACCGTGGCTCTCCTAGTGCAGTACGTGCATCGCCTCCGCGAGCCCCCGACTCAGGTGTCGCTCGCCGCGCAGGTCAGTGGCCGACGCGTCCACCAGCGCCTCCGCGTTGATCCGCCCCGCCATGCGCCGCCAGAACAGGGCGACCGCAGTGGTCAATTCGACGGAAGGCACGGCGTCGCTCGACGCCACGGCGATACCGCGGCCGTCGTGAACCTCGACTTGGACGCTGCGCCCCAGTCGGCCGACCAGATTGACCCGAAGAAGGGATCCCTCCGGGGCTCCGGCGCGAACGGCCCAGACGTAGGGCAATGCGCCCTCAAAGTGGTTGACGACGATCTCCTCGCCCAGCCCGTGGTCGTCCGCCGGCTCCAACAACGCGTCACGGATGTCCTGCAGATGGATCCAGCTGTCGATGACCCGTGTCTCGATGACCTGATGCAAAGGTCTCCCCTCGTCGCGCCCGTGAGCGGCCGCCTCCCACGCCCCATGGTCGAGTCGACCGAGACGCGAGAGCGTCACGGTGGTCGCGTAGCGAAAGTCCGTCAGCACCTCCCGGGCGCTGAAGTGCCGACGACTGGCCACCACCGCCTCGTTCTCCTCGCCGCGGCGATTCTTAACGTAGGGCGGCCGCGGCGTCGTGAGCTCGGGCACCGGGGCGCCGGCCCAGATGAGTTCGGTCCCGGTGACATGGTTGACGACGTCACGGATGCTCCATCCCGGGCACGGCGTCATCGCGTCGAACTCTCGTTCGCCGCGCCCAGCGAGTGCGTGCTCGATCCTTCCCCACGTGTCACCCAAGGCGTCGATGATCCAGTCGTAGGCCACGGCCCCCCTCGCTCCTCCACTGAAGACTATGACCGGGCGAAGCATCCTCGTCGTTGCACCCCCTCCGCGCCCGCGAGGCAAGGTCCGGCCCCTTCGGGGGTCCTCGAAGGGGTCACCCTTCCAAGTAGTGTGGTGAGTCCCCGGGGAGCGACACCGCGTTCGGGGGAGACGGGGAGTAGCGCAGCTTGGTTAGCGCGCTGCGTTTGGGACGCAGAGGCCGCGGGTTCGAATCCCGCCTCCCCGACCCCACGCCGTCAACGCTCGTCGCAGCGACTGAATCGCCTCAGACCTTGCGCTTGGACACGAGGAGGCTCAGCAGGGCGAAGACGATGCCGACCGTGAAGATCGCAGTGCCGAAGACGAACACCTGGGGAGGGGTCCCTACTCGAGAGGCGCCGTAGACCCACACCGGGAAGGGAGCGCTCGAACCGCTCACGAAGTTCGACGTCACGAAGTCGTCGATCGACAGCGCGAAGGCCATGAGCGCTCCCGCCAAGACGCCGGGCATGATGAGGGGCAACGTGACGAGGCGAAAGGTGTCCAGCGGATTGGCCCCCAGGTCGTACGAGGCCTCCTCGAGGGCCACGTCAAATCCCGACAGGCGTGCGCGCACGGTCACCGTCACGTAAGCGATGGAGAACATCACGTGGGCCAACACCAGGGTGAAGAATCCTCTCGCGACGTTGAAGGTGACGAAGAGGCCGAGCAACGAGGCTCCCATCACGATCTCGGGAGCCGCGATGTTCAAGAACAGGATCTGCTCGAAGCCGGCCTTGCCCCGGAATCGCTTGCCCCGGTAGCGAACGAGGGCGATCGCGAGCAAAGTCCCCAGGATGGTGGCGATGACCGTGCTGACGATCGCCAGCCGCAACGAGAGCCAGAAGGCGGACGTCAGCCCGGGAATGTTGCTCCACTGCCGATACCACTGCCACGTGAAGCCGTTCCACGAGAAACTCACGAGCTGCAGCCCCGCCGTCACGCGATTGAAGCTGTAGATCACCATGACCACGATGGGAAAGACCAGGTAGGCGATCACCAGCCACGAATAGGTCGGGAGCACGAAGCGACCCCAGTGGCGTGGGCGCCGCGAGGTCCCCTCGACCAGTGGCGCGGGCACCTCGCGTGATGGCGCGTCGACGCTCATAGGTACTCCTCGATCGTGCGCGAACCCAGCAATCGCGCGTAGAGCCAGATGCCGAGCAGCGAGATGACCAGGAGCACCGCCGATAGCGAGGCCCCGCCCGCGTAGTCCGAGTCGATCAAGAACAGGTTCTGGATCACGGTTCCGATCATCGTGTTGGAGGTGCCACCGAGGATCTCCTGGTTGACGTAGTCACCGAAGGCCGGAATGAACGTCAGGAGGAACGCCGCGAAGATGCCCGGGATCGCCAACGGCAGGATCACCCGCATGAAGGTGACACGACGGGTGGCGTACAGGTCGTTCGCCGCGTTGAGCACCCGCCGATCGATCCGCTCCAGCGCCACGTACAACGGGAGCGCGGTGAAGGGCAAGTAGTTGTACGCCAGGCCGGCCACTACCGCCAAGCCGGTGCCCAGCACGTGGAAGCTCGACGGCACGAGGTGGTTGCCCCGGAGGAAACTCAGGACCACTCCGTTGTTGGAGAGGATGAATTCCCAGACCAGGGTGCGGATGATGAACGACACGAAGAACGGCACCAGCAACATGATCAGGAAGAAGTTCTTGCGGCGACCCCCGTAGAAGGCGATCCAGTAAGCGATGGGAAAGGAGATCACCAAGTCGATCAACGTCGCGAAGAACGCGAAGACGAGGCTGGTGACGAACTGTCCGCGATACTGGTTCACCACGTGGGGCAATTCGCCCCACTGCCAGGTCATCACGCACGCCCCCGAGGCCGGACTGCAGGTCTTGAGCGTGATCGACAACATGATGAACAGCGGCACGACGAAGAGGACGAGCAACCACAGTCCCGCCGGCAGACTCAGGAGATAGGGCGCGAGCCCCTTGCCCCTCCCCCGGTGCCGCCGGGGCGAGCCTACGCCCCCTGGATGATGGGCAGGAAGAGGTTGTTCCACGCGTCGATCTCCGCTTGGTCCTTGAAGTTGTAGTAGCTCTTAGACGCCTTGATACGGTCCGGGGTCGGGAAGACGATGTTGGAGTCGGCGGTCACCGACGTCGGCAGGCCGATCGAGGGGTTGAGCGAGGCCAACGCGGCCTTATTCCATCCGGTGGGGTGCAGCAATTCTTCCTTCGCCGCGGGCACGGGACAGATGTAGTCGTTGTAGTACTCGACCACCGATTGCACCTGGGGGTCGTAGTAGTAGTCCATCAACGTCATGGCGTCGAGCGGGTTCTGGGCGTACTTGGGGATGCACATGTTGTCGGTCCACAACATCGCACCCTCGTCGGGCAGCAACAACGTCAGGTCCTTGTACTTGCTGTTGAGGTCGGCCTGGAAAATGTCACCCGAGTAACACATCGACACGACGATGTCGCCGTTCTTGAGGTGCTGGATGTAACTCTGATCGTAGTACGCCGCCACGATGCCGTCACTCTTCTGCTGCTTGAGCTTGGTGGCCGCTTTGGCCCAGTCCGACTCCGTCGACGACGCCGGCTCGACGCCGATCGCCAGAAGTCCCGCGCTGCCGAGTTCGAAAGGGTCGGACAACATGCCCACCTTGCCCGCGTACTTCTTGTCGAAGAGGATCTCGATACTCGTACCCGGATTCTTCACCTGCTGGTTGTTGTAGCCCACGGCGGTCCAACCAGACTGCCAAGCCATGGTGTACTTGTTACCGGGGTCCCACGACGGGCTCTTGATCAACGGCCCGGCGTACTTGTCGTAGTTCTTCATCATGGAGTGATCCAGCGGGATCAACCAGCCCAGCTGCATCAAGTAACCAAGTTGCGGGTTGTTGTTGGTCATCACCACGATGTCGTAGCCGCTGTACTGTCCCGCCGCGAGCGAGGGTCGGATCTTCTGATAGAACGATGCGTTGTCCTGGATGACTTCGTAGTAGTTGACCTTGATGCCCGTGGTCGACGTGAAGTGTTCCAAAGTCGGGTGCTTACCCGCCAGAAGGTCGATGTAGTAGGGCCAGTTCGCGAAGTTCACCACGTGATTGAGCTTCTGCGCCTGCCACCAGGCACTCGAGCCCACCACCTTCGCCGACGACTTCGACGTACTCGGAGAGCCGCACGCGGCCAGTATCAGCGAGGCGAGCCCCACCCCCGACAGGCCCAGCGTCTGGCGCCGCGTGAATCGCTTCTGCGTCATCCCGCGCCACAACGCCGGATCCATCACTGACTGCGGTTCGTTATGCATGCCCAGTTCTTCCATCATCTCTCCCTAACTCGCCAATTCGTCACTGCTGATCACATTCTCGGCTGGTCGCACCGCGAAGGTGTGCTCGATGGGCCAACTCAGCTCCACCTCCTCGCCACTTCGCGGAGCGAGTTCCTCGCCGATGTTCTGGGCGTAGACGGTGATGTCCTCCCCAGACGCCATCTCGACGATGTACTGGTTGCCCACGCCGGTGAAGGTGGAGACGCGCACCCGTCCGCGCAACGTGTTGCCGGTCGTTGTCGTCGACCCGCTGACGTGGATCCTGATCTTCTCGGGTCGCACACCAACCTTCACCACGGAGCCCACCGTCGAGGTGGCGACGCGTGCCGTCGGCACCTGTAGCGTCGTGCCATTCTCGAGGGCCACCGCGGTGATCTCCTGGCCTCGCGAGGCGATCGTGCCGGCGAGAAGATTGGAAGCGCCAAGAAAGGTGGCGACGAACTCGGTCGAGGGGTTGTCGTACACGTCTTGGGGCGACCCGATACCCTCGATCTTGCCCTGGCGCATCACCACCAAGCGGTCCGACATGGTCATCGCCTCCTCTTGGTCGTGGGTGACGTAGAGGAACGTGATGCCGACCCGCGACTGGATGGACTTAAGTTCGATCTGCATCTGGTGGCGCAATTTCGCGTCCAGCGCCGACATCGGCTCGTCTAGGAGGAGCAGCGCCGGCTCGTTGACCAGGGCGCGCGCCAGCGCGATACGCTGCTGCTGACCACCCGAGAGTTGGTTGACCCGACGCTTCTCGTAACCCGGCAGGTCCACGATCTCGAGCATTGCCCCGACCCTCTTCTTCACCTCGTCCTTGGCCACCTTCTTGCGGCGGAGCCCGAATGCCACGTTCTCGTAGACATCCAGATGGGGAAAGAGGGCGTAGGACTGGAACACCGTGTTCACGTCGCGGTGGTAGGGGGCCGTATAGGTGACGTCACGTCCGCCGAGCACGATGCGACCAGAGGTCGGCTCCTCGAAGCCCCCGATCATTCGCAATGTCGTCGTCTTACCGCACCCCGACGGTCCCAGGAGGCTGAAGAACTCGCCGTCATTGATGGTGAGATTGAGCTGATCCACGGCGACGACGCCGTCGAAGGACTTGGTCACGTCGCTCAGACTGACGTTGACCGACCCCGGCGTGACCGACGTGGTCGAAGTGTCACTCATCGTGCTGCGCTCCCCCTGATCAACGAGTTCTGAGAACCGCGATTCTCGCACATCTTCACGGGCGCATGCCCGCTTCGACTCCTCAGCGGTCCTACGTCTAGCGTCAGCACGATCGATGGCTTCCTTCGTCGTTTAGAAGCCACTATATCCCTGGCACTTCACGCGAATCGTGACTTGCGCGAACGGCGAGAGCCGCCACGCGCAAGTACTACTCGTCCGGGACACCTCATTGGTCGTCAGCGACTCGCGCGCGGACTTCCCCAAGGACGCCATGAGCCGTCCCGCATCGTCGCTGCGCTTCACGAGGCGCCCTTGAGACGAGTGCCCCCGGCAGGAGTCGAACCCGCAACCTGACGGGTAGAAGCCGTCTGCTCTATCCAGTTGAGCTACAGGGGCGCTCCCCAATGGTACTCACTTAGTGCCCTCACGCCGCCCGGCGCCATCGATAGGTCACGACACGAATTCACGCAAGGTCCCTGCGATGAGTGCTGCGGCCACGGCCTCCCACTCGGTCATCGGTCGCGATGGGGGAAGAATGATGTCGTCCTATATATTCCGCCATCTTCAATCACCGAAATTCGCCCGGGGCACGACCGTGGCCGTTGTCGCGGTAGTCGTGGCCGGAGGTGTCGTTGCCGTGGGTGCTGCTACCGCCACCTCCTCGCCCACTTCGTTTCGCAGAGCGGTTCGGATTGGTGACTCAACCCCAGTGCTGGTCAATTCATCGCACCACGCGCTCTACTTGCTCAGTAGCGAGAAGTCCGCTCACCTTCACTGCACGGGTGCGTGTCTCACGTACTGGCCCCGGTCCTGGTGAAGAAGTCGACCACGAGAGTGACGCTCGGGCCCGGTGTCAAAGGGCGAATCGGGTTTATCGCGCGCTCGAAGTCGAAGAAGCAGGTGACCTTCAACTCCTACCCGCTCTACCGATTCGCCGGCGACACGGGACCGGCGAGGTCGCACGGCGAGGGTCTCTTCTCGTGCGGTGGGACGTGGTACGCGATCGCCGCGGGAGCGACA
>JAGXBH010000077.1 GCA_018971185.1 Acidobacteriota bacterium | reverse complement strand
ATGTTGCCCACCCTTTGCCCACCCCAGGGCTTCCGAAACGACCCAATGCGGGGGGTGTGCACGGGTGGTCTGCCTGTGCAGTTGCACAGGGCATTGTTGAGTCAACTCGGGCGCGCGGCGAAAGATCGGCAACCCGGACGCAACGAGACCCCAGGAAAATCCTGGGGTCTCGGCGTTCATTGTTTACTACTTGGTGGCGGGGGCAGGATTTGAACCTGCGACCTTCGGGTTATGAGCCCGACGAGCTACCAAACTGCTCCACCCCGCGTTGCGGATACTCAGTCTATCAGGCCCCGCACAGTGGCAGTACAGGTACCACTAGCCGCCGAGCGCCTTCTGGGCGAGCAGTAACTGCTGATTCATCGCCTGCACGTCGTGCTGATACGTTCCCAAGTCGCCGGCCTTTAAGGCGGCTTGAGCCGCGGTGTAGTCGGCGCTCGCTTGGGTCAGGTAGTAGGACGCCGATTGACCCTTCTTCCCGGTGCTCGTCGCCCCGCCGCCCGAGCCCGAAGGGATGACGCCACCGAGCACGTCGGCGATGGCGCCGGACAACGTCGGGCTGATCCCCACCTGCTGGTTGAAGACCGCGATCACGTACTTGAGCTGGGGCATCGGGTTGGACGTGGAGGTCACGTAGAGCGGACGGACGTAGAGCACACTCTGGTCCAAGGGCACCATAAGGTCATTGCCGAGCAGGACGCCCGATCCGTGCTGGTCCAGTGGAGTGATGATGGAACTCACCTTGGAGTTCTGCTGGATCTCGGAGTCCGCCTGCGCCGGACCCGTCACGGACTGTCCCCGCGGGGTCTCGTAGACGTTGAGCTGCCCGTAGTCGGTGGGGTCACTCGTCGCCACCAGGAAGGCACTCAGGCTTTGGATGGTGCCGGAGTTGCCCGCCGGCACGTAGGCCAGCGACTCGAGGAGTTGCTGGTGGTTCGCCTCGGGCAGGGAACCCACCTGGTAGATCGGTGACATCGGCGAGAGGTTCGACGAGACGACGTTCCCATTGACGTCGGTGACCACGGTCTGGGCGAGCGCCTGGTTGGGCGTCCCCGCACCCGTGGTCGGCGACACCTGCCAGCGGTCCGAGGCGTTGTAGAAGGCCGTCGCCGAGGTGATGTGATAGCGACCCAGCGTCGCCGCCTGGACCGAGAAGAGGTCCGTCGGGTAGCGCAGATGCTGACGGATAGCGGTCGGCATCTTCGACAGCGGCTGGAACATTCCGGGGAACGCCGCCGCGTAGGCCCGGATGATCGGGTCGGTCGGGTCCATGATGTAGAAGCTCATCTTGCCGGTGTAGGCGTTGACGACGACCTTGACGGCGTCACGGACGTAGTTGAAGCTGTAGGGCAACCCGCCCTCACTGATGTTGAGGTTGCTCGCGTTCTGCGAGTAGGGGTACTGGCTCGACGTGGTGTAACCGTCGAGCACGAAGTTCACCGCACCGTTGGCGATCACCGCGTAGGGCTGGGAGTCGAAGGTGAGGAAGGGCGCGGCCTTCTGGGCCATCTGCGTCACGCCGCGCACGAACATGACGCGCGACTGGCTGGTGATCTGATTGGAGATGAGGAAGTTGAAGTCGCCCAGACGCGCGGCCAGTGCGAGGCGGCTGAAGATCCCGCCGACCGCCACCCCGCCCGTCGAGCTGTAGTGGGTCTCGACGGGCTGGCCCGCGTTGGCGCCCGAATTCACCTGGTAGTCCAACTCGGGTTGCTTGGTGTTGGCGACGACCCAGCCGCTGTTGTCGAGACCGAAGTAGATCCCGGGTTGGGTCAACTTCGGCATGCCGTTCGTCGAGACCGGCGGCACGTTGGCGACGTCGAAGATGGGATTACCCGTGCTCGCATCGACCTCGTTCGCCGCGAGGACCGCGGCGCCCACGCCGTGGGTGTACTGCAGGTGCGTGTTGACCCAGCTCGGTGAGGGAAGATTGGACGCCGCGAGCTCGCGCGCGCCGATCAGCACCGGCGTCAACTTCCCGTTCACGACGTAACGGTCCACGGCCAGGGAGTTGAAGGTGTAGTAGGAGCGGATCGACTGGCGCCGCGTCACGGTCGCCAGGGCGATATTGGGGTCCGGGTCCCACAGACGTATGTTGGCCAGGGTGGACGCGTCCGCCGTGAGCACCGCGGGCGGCACCGAGTTCGCCGCGGCGAAGGCGTGATACTGGACGTTCGTGAGATCGAAGGCCTGGCGCGTCGCGGCGATGTTGCGCGCGATGTAGGGCGCCTCGAGCGTCGCCTGCGCCGGGCTGACCTTGAAGGTCTGGAGGAACGTCGGGTACAGCACCCCGATGATGAGGGCGACGAAGGCCCACAACCCCACCGCGACCGCGGGCAACGACCAACCGCGCGAGCGCACGTTCGCGAGCAGGATCAGCGCGGACGCCAACGACAGGAAGATCAGGATGGTCATCGCCGGCATGCGCGCGTGCACGTCGGTGTAGCCGGCACCCTGCACGACGCCATTGGTCGAGTTGACCAACTCCCAACGCGCGATCACGTATCCCAGCGCCTTCATCACGGCGATGCCGGCGCCGATGACCGAGAGGTGCGCCTTGACCCGAGGCGCGACGCGCGGCGAGTGCCGCGTGGCGCGGATGCCCCCGTTGAAGAAGTGTAGGACCGAGGTGACGACCAGGACGACGAAGAGCGACACCAGCGTCCAGGTCACCACGAAGGAGACGAACGGGAGGGTGAAGACGTAGAAGCCGACGTCCTTGTGGAAGAGCGCGTCGGTCTGACCGAAGGACTGGCGATGGATGAAGAGCAACCACGTCTGCCACTTGCTCGACGCGTTGAGGCCCGCGATGAACCCCGTCACCACGGCCACCGCCGCGTAGATCCGTCCCGCGTAGGGCCGCACGGCGTTCTGGAACCGGCGCACCACGTCGTCCTCGGGGTCGAAGCCCAGGTCTCGAGCGCCGAAGCGGTCGGTCAGCATCAGATTGCCCCACATCAGACCGAAGAAGATGAGCCCGAAGACCACGCCGAGGCCGATCTTGGTGGCCATCAGGGTGTTGAACACCTGACCGTAGCCGCCCTGGGAGAACCACATCTGGTCGGTCCAGATGACGGCGAGGGTGCGCATCGAGGCGAGCAGGGCGACCACCACGACAACGATCACGCCCACCAAGATCCGGCGAGAGGGCCGCGCGAGACGGCGAGGCGGGGTCACATCCGAGGGCGAGCGCACAACTGCGAGCCTAGGTCAGAATCTCACCAGGTACGACGGTGCACGCGCACCCCGCGTGAAGCGGGGGATACGGCGAGCCGCTCGGGAAGCTCTCGCCCGCCGGGCGCGGCGGCGACGCCGCGTCCAGGGCGCACGCGTCGCACGGCGCGTCGTTGGGCGCGGGGAAGAATCGCAGAGTCCGGCCCGTCGAGGCCGTGGCGACCCCGAGATGGAACGCGCGTCGGGCCGCGTCGGTGCACAGGCGCTCGACCCGCGCCCCGCGCCATTCCTTGTAGGCGGCGTTGGCGCGCTCCGCGGCGTCTCCGTGGCCGTCGGCGAGGATTCGCTTGCGCAGGGCCAGCACGATGGTGACCGCGAGGTCGGCCGCGCAGTCGTCCACCCCCGCGCGCGCGTCGACGTTGCTCGACGCGCCCGCTTCCTCGAAGGCGAACTGCACCCCGGCGGCGGTGGCGTCGGCGAGCGCGTCGCGCGCCGCGTCCACGTAGCGGCGTCGCTGGGCGAGTTCGTCCTCGAGCTCGTCGGAGATCGCGCCCTTCACGTCGCGCAGGCGCTCCAGGGTGACGTTCTGGTCGTCCTGCAGGGCCCGCTTCACCTTACGCGTGAGGACCGCCAGCGACTCGTCGATCGCGCGGTCGCGACGGGCGAAGAGCTCGTCGAGGGGCGTCTCGGGTTTGGACACCGGTGGCGACTTCTTGGGGGTCGCCGCGGTGGCGCCACGCTCCTCGAGGGTCGCCTTGCGCAGGCGCGCGAAGATCTCGTTGACCACGTCGGTGCCGGCCACGTCGTCCTCCACGAAGGACTCGGCGTCACCCGGGACCGTGGTCGCTGCGGTAGCCCCCGGTGCCGTCGGGCCGGAGGGTGACGACGCAGGAGGTGTCGGCACCGGTTCCATGTGGCTCACGGCGGCCGACGGCCCGGCCGGCTGCAGGCTCGGCTCGGGCACGTGACGAAGGGGCGTGCCGGCGAGGAGCTCCTCCTCGGTGGGCTCCGTGGTCGGAGGACGCTGGCGCAGGGCCTCGAGCGCAGCGGCCCGGGCCGCCTCGTCGGAGGAATTGATGCTGTCGAGCATCACGTCGATCTGCTCACGGATGCTCTGGACGAACGCGTTCATCGAGTCGCGCGCGGCCCTGAGCTGATCGATCTGGATGTGCAGCGCCTTACGTTTGACGGCGAGGTCGTTCAAGACGCTACGGCGCGCCACGTTGGCCTGCTCGACGATGGCGCGGCCCTGTTCGCGACCGCGCTCCACCAAGGCGTCACCGTTCACCTTGGCCGATTCGATCAGCCGCTCCGCGCCGAGGCGCGCCTCCTGGTCGATCTGGGCTGCCGCCTGCTCGGCCTCGGTCAGCATCGCTCCGGCGCGCTCCTGGGCCTCGATGAGATGGTTGGCGGCCCGGTGCTGGCTCTCGGAGAAGAGCATCGCCGAGCGTTCCTGCGCCTCGGCGGTCACTCGGCCGGCCTCCTCGTGGGCGGAACGCAGGATGGCGGCACTCTGGGCCCCGAGGGCCGCCGCGAGGGTCGCTTCGTCGAGGGTCGGGTTCGCCGCTCGTCGCAGCGCCTCGGACAGCTGATCTTGGAGGTCGCGGATGCGATTCTCCATATGACCCACCTCGCGAGCCACCGATTCGAGGTGCGAACGCACCTCCTGGGGGTCGAAGCCACCCTTGCGTACCGTGTTGAAGTTGCTACGAGCGATTTCAACCGATGATTGACGCGTCGTCGAGAGCATTCGCCGTTCTTCCATTCTTCTTAGCCTACGACGTGGGGACCCGAGAAGACGGCTTAACGCGGGGCCGTGAGGGGCACCAGAGCCGCTCCCCCGAGGCGGCGCAGGGCCGCCAACACCTGGGAGAGTCGGGTCACGCCGATGACGTGCAGACTCGCGTTGGCCACGGAACGCGCCGTGGCGACCTCGACCTGGGGCACGAAGAAGTAGTGCGCCCCGGCGTTCTCGACGGCGATCGTCTTCTCGGCCACTCCGCCCACGTCACCCACGTTCCCCTGGGGGTCGATGGTCCCCGTCGTGGCGATGACGTGGCCACCGGTCATCGAGCCCTTGCTCAGGGCGTCGATGAGGGTGAGGGTCATGGCGAGGCCCGCCGAGGGGCCGCCGATATTGGCGGTGTCGAGCGTGATGCGCCCCGGCAGCGCGTACGCGACCCCGTCCTCGGGCGAGACGCCGAGCCACGACACCCCCGAGGTGGGCGCCTGGGGGCAACCCGTCAACGCCGCCGGGTGGGGGGACGCGGCGGTGGTCACGGCGACGTGGATCGCCGGCGTGCGCGTGAGGACCCCGGTCGCGCTGAAGCGCCCGGGGCGAACGGTGAGCTCCAACTTCGTGCCGACGGCGACGTGCGCCAGCGCGGCCTCGAGGGAGCACTGGGAGGTGACGGTGGTCGCGTCGACGGCCGTGATCTCGTCGCCCACGCTCAGTCCCGCGCGCGACGCGGGCGTGTTGTTCACGACGCCGGTGATCACCGCCCCCGACGGCGTCGCGGGGACCTTCCAGCCCAGGGCCCGCAGGGCCGCGACCTTGGCCGCCATCTGGGAATCGCTCATCTGCAGGTAGCCCTGGTCGACGAGCTGGCTGTTGGGGATGCCCGGCGACAACAGTTGATCCGCGGAGACGAACTCCACGTGCGACTCCAAGTGCATCAAGAGGTACTGCAGCTCCGAGAGCGGTTGGAGGTAGACGTCGACCAGCAAGATGCGGTCGCGATGCGCGTCGGTCGCGAGCCCCTTGATCGAGACCAGGGGCGCCACGTTGGTGGCGTTGCCCGGGGTGATCGCGTACTCGTTGGTGGACCAGGCGCGCAGGGCGACCACGAGCACGGCGAGCGCCACCAGGGCGGTGAGGAATCGGCGCAGTAGGCGACGCGAGGGCGCAGGTGGTGAGATGGTGTCGTGCACAGTGATGAATCCACGCTACCGGACGACCCCGACGACGCCCTCCTCGTCGCGGGGTACCGCGACGACGGGTCG
>JAGXBH010000076.1 GCA_018971185.1 Acidobacteriota bacterium | reverse complement strand
AGTACTTGATCACGTCGAGGTACGAGGCGGTGACGAGGAAGAGCACGCCGAGGATGACGAACATGATCGGCACCACGAGCGAGAACGCCGCGAGGCCGATGAAGGGGGTGAGCTGGGTGAGGATCTCTTCGGTGCCGTAGGCCGATGACGAGATGCAGTCGGGCGCGAGCACGCCGAGGGCGATGGGCTGGCTCAGTCGCTCGCCGCTGAGCTGTTCGGTGACGAAGGGCCGGCCGAGCAGGACCCGCTTGATCCGGTAGCCGAGGCTCTCGGGCCAGACGTCGGCGATGTTCGCGTGCGAGGTCAGGACCGAGGGCGCGGTCGTGTGGGGGGCTACGTCGTCCATTTCTCCAACCTAGGAAGGGCGCCGTTACGGGATCGTTGAGAGAAGCGCCCCGCGCGTGAAGAATGCGTGAAGGCCCCCCGGCCACGGCGCGCGAACGGCCGACGGCGCCCCCGCGGACCGTAGCGTTGACGTGATGGGACGCACGAACGCGACGCGGGTGGCCCGGATTGTGGCGCCGGCCCCCGACGGCGAGACTGGGCAGATGGGCCAGGGTCGGTTGCGCGTCTACCTCGGAGCGGCGCCCGGCGTGGGCACGACGTACCGCATGCTCGAAGAGGGGAACCGTCGCCGAGCGCGCGGCGCGGACGTCGTCGTGGGCTTCGTTGACACCCACGGGCGCGCCCACACGATCGAGCAACTGCGCGACCTCGAGGTGGTCGCCACCCGGGGCGCGGACGGACGCGAGATGGACGTCGAGGCCCTGCTGGCGCGTCGCCCGAGCGTGGTGCTCGTCGACGACCTCGCCGAACTCCATCCCGAGACGTCGCGCTTCGCCACGCGCTGGGACGAGGTGGCGGCCCTGCGCGAGGCGGGGATCGACGTGTTGGCCACGCTCGACGTGGCCAACCTCGACTCGGCCCAGGCGACGGTCGCTCAGATCGCGGGGCACCCGTCGCGGGTCACCATCGACGACGACTTCGTGCGCGGCGCCGATCAGGTGGAGCTGGTCGACATCACGCCCGAGGCCCTGCGACGTCGCCTGGCGCACGGCAACATCTACCAGGTCGACACCGTCGACGCGTCGGTGTCGAACTACTTTCGCGCCGAGAACCTGGCGACGCTGCGCCAGCTGGCCGTGCGCTGGATCTCGGAGTACATCGAGGCCTCACTGAAGTCCTATCGCGACGACGACTCGCCTCGCGAACGTGAGCGGCGCGAGCGCATCGTCGTCGGGGTGCGCGGTTCGGCGTCGGACGAGATCCTCCTGGCGCGCAGCGCGGCGAACGCCGCGCGCACCGACGCCGAGGTCGTCGCGGTGCACGTCATCCCCCTCGCCCGCACGCGTCACACCGAGGACCTCGGCGCGACGCGACGTCTCGTCGAGGCGTGCGGCGCGCAGTTCCCCGAGATCGCCGACGACGACGTGGCCACGGCACTCGTGGCCTTCGCGCAGTCCGAGCGGGCGACCCAGCTCGTGGTGGGCGAGTCCCGTCGATTCGCGCGAGCGCGGGCGAGCGGCGTCGCGGCCACCATCGTCAGCAAGTCCCGCGGACTCGACGTGCACGTCGTCTCCGTCGAAGACGCCGAGCCGATCAGGCTTCGTCGTCGCCAGAGGCCGCACCTGTCGTGGCGGCGCCGCGCCGCGTCGCTGGTCGCCGCGGCGCTGGGGCTGCCAGCCGTCACCGTCTTCCTGACGTCGCTGCATTCGGACGCCGTGCTCTCGATGGTGTTCCCCGTCTACCTCGCGGCGGTGATCGGCCTGACAGTCTGGGGCGGCCCGCTGATCGGGGTTGCGAGCTCGATCGCCGCCTCGTTCCTCGAGAACTACTACTTCATCGCCCCGCGCCACACGTTGGAGATCGCGCGCGCCGATGACCTGACGGCCCTCGTCGCCTTCCTGGCGTTCTCGATCGGCGCGAGCATCGTGGTCTCGGCCTTCACCCGCCGCTCGATCGAGGCCGAGCGCGCCCGGGCCGAGGCCGAGATCTTGGCCAAGGCGGCCGCCACGGTGGCGACGACCCACGACGACCTCCAGCCCATCTTGGACTCGCTGCGCGTGATCTTCGATCTGGCGCGCGTCGAGCTGCTGACCAAGGTCGAGGACGCGTGGGTTCCCGAGCTGAGCAGCGGCAGCGAGAGCGCCGCCGAAGCGAGCGCGGAGCTGTCGATCGACCCCGCGCACACTCTGCGCGTCTACGGCACCACGCTCGACGCCCACGACCGAGCGATGCTGACCGTCTTCCTCGGGCGCGTCGCGGTGGGCCTGCGCAGCCAGGAGTTCGAGCGGGAGGCCTCGGCGATGCGGGCCCTCGCGGAGGCCGACGCCCTGCGAACGAGCCTGCTGCGCGCCGTCTCGCACGATCTGCGCACCCCCCTCGCCACCATCGAGGCCAACGTCTCGACGCTGCTCGCCCAGGACATCACCTGGTCGCCGAGCGACCAACGGACGTTTCTCACGGTGATCGAGCGCGAGGTCCACCGCCTCACCCGCCTGGTGACGAACCTGCTCGACGCCGGCCGCCTGGAGGCGGGCGTCGTCACGTCGCGCACGGTCAGCGTCGAGATCGACGACCTGGTCGCGAGCGCGTTGGAGACGATCGACACGCTGGGGCGGACCCTCAAGATCGAGATCCCCGAGGACCTGCCGTCGGTGATGACCGACCCCGACCTCTACGAGCGCGTCATCGCCAACATCATCGCCAACGCGTGCCGCTTCAGTCCCGCCGATCAGCCCGTCACCATTCGCGCCGGGGTCGACGCGAAGTTCTTGGACCTGCTGGTGATCGACCGAGGGCCGGGGGTGGATCCCGCGATGGTCGAACGGATCAAGGCCCCCTTCCAGCGCCTCGGCGATGACGCGTCGGGGGCCGGACTCGGCCTCACGGTCGCCAACGGGTTCATCGAACTGCTGGGTGGCTCCATCCGCATGGAGGACACCCCGGGCGGGGGACTGACCGTCGTGGTGGCGATCCCCGTGACGGGCGAGCGATGAGCCACGTCAACATCCTGGTCGTCGACGACGAGGTCCCGATTCAGCGGGCGCTGCGCGCGAACCTCGAGGCCCGCAACTACAAGGTCTTCACCGCGGGCGACGGCGACGAGGCCCTGCGCCTGGTGGGCGACAAGGACCCGGACCTCATCATCTTGGACCTCGGGCTGCCCCGGCGTTCGGGCCTCGAGGTGCTGCGCAGCCTGCGCACCTGGAGTACGACCCCGGTGATCATCGTCTCGGCGAGGAACGGCGACGCCGACAAGATCGCCGCCCTCGACGAGGGGGCCGACGACTACCTCACCAAGCCGTTCTCGATCGGCGAACTGATGGCGCGAGTGCGCGCGAACCTTCGTCGACGCGTCCAGGTGGATCAGAGCCCCGTCGTGCGCACGCCCGACTTCACGGTCGACTTCGCCCGCGGCGAGGTGACGAGAGACGGAGAGGCCGTCCACCTCACGCCCATCGAGTGGAAGATCGTGGCCGTCCTCCTACGCTCCGAGGGCCGCCTGGTGACCCAGCGGGCGCTGCTCAACGAGGTGTGGGGGACCCAGTACCAGGACGAGACGGGATACCTGCGGGTGCACATGACTCACATCCGCCGCAAGCTCGAGCCCGAGCCCGCGCGGCCGCGCTACTTTCGCACCGAGCCCGGCATCGGGTACCGCTTCCATGGATCGTCCGAGCCGGCGCGAGACTGACCGATCTCCTAGCCGGCGCGGTCGGCGGCGAAGCCCGCACGAAGTCAAATGGTCCCGGGGAGGGGGTCGCTCTCGTCAGCGTGACCCGGCGCCTTCCGCCATGGCTCGTCGAACCAGGCCAGCATCTCTTCGATCTTGAACGGCTTGGTGAGGTAACCGGCCGCGCCCAATTCGATGACTCGCCGGATCTGCCCGGGACTAGCGTCGGCACTCACTACGACGGTGGGAATGTCCCTGGTCTCGTTCTCGGCTTGTAGTCGACGCAGAACCTCTTCGCCCGACATGTCGGGCAAGTGAAGGTCCAGCAGGATCAGATCGGGCCGCGTCGACGCGATGAGCTCGAGGGCGAGTCCGCCCTGCGTGGCGTGCGTGAGGGTGACCCTCGGGCGAAGGGCGGTGATTCGCTCCATCAACCGCACATTGGCCAGATTGTCCTCGACGTAGAGAACCGCGAGAGGCGTCGTCGTCGCGTGCGACGCTCCCTCTGACGACGCTGATCCGGCATCCGAACGGTTCTCGCCGGCGTGCGGCCACTCGGCGCTCCCGCTCAGTGGCATCACCACCGTGAAGGTGCTGCCCACGCCAGCGCTGGACTCGACCTCGATGCGACCACCCATGAGGTGGATCAGGCGCTGAGAGAGCGCCAGTCCGACCCCGGTTCCCTCCTCGCCCGAACCCTCCCGTCCAAGGCGATCAAAGGGCGTGAAGAGTCGTTGCAGCTCCGCGGGGCCCATCCCGATTCCGGTGTCGATGACGGAGAGCGAGACAGCTCCGCCGGGCCGCAATTGGCACCTCACCCGAATCTCTCCGCCCGCCCGGTTGTACTTGATCGCGTTCGAGACGAGGTTCATGAGCACTTGCTTGAGTCTCTGGCGATCGGCCAGCACATGGTGGTGGCACTCTCCGTCGACGGGGGCGTGGAACGTGAGATTGCGCGCTCCGACCAGCGGCGCCATGAGGTCCATCACCTCGTCCATGACGTCGGAGACCAGCACGGGTTCTGGTGAGAGCGCCATCTGGCCCGAGTCGATGCGCGAGATGTCCAGCACCTCGTTGATCAGGTCCAACAAGTGCCGCCCGCCTCGCATGATCTGGCGCACTGACTCGTGCTGGTCGTCGCTCAGCTCATCGAGTCCCAGCAACTGGGCGAATCCCAGGATCGCGTTCATGGGTGTTCGCAGTTCATGACTCATGCGAGAGAGGAACTCGGTCTTGGCCGCGTTGGCGTGCACGGCCTCCGCGCGCGCGGACGCTTCCGCCTGCTGGGCCAGCTTCTGCGCGGTGATGTCGGTCACCACGACGGCGACCATCGGGGGGTCGCCGGGCTCGACGTCAACGGGCCGATACCGCGTCCATACCCAGCGCACTTCTCCGTCGGCTCGGATGATGCGGTACTCGACCTCGACGTTCGGCGCGTGCGCGGCGCGCTCCATGGTTGCTCGCACGAAGTCGAGGTCGTCGGGATGCGTAAAGGAGAGGAATCGCGCGGGATCGGACGCGGCCTCGTCTGCGGTCAGTCCGAACACGCTCTCCACGGCGGGGCTGATGTAGATGTAGCGGTACGGGGCCGTGGTGCGCAGGATGAAGACCTCGTCGATGTTGTCCACCAGCTGGCGGAATCTCAGCTCGCTTTGCTGAAGGGCCCTTCGACTTGCGACGTCACTGCTGAGCGGATTCAGGATTGCCATGAACATCTGCTCGCCATCGAGGTGAAACGTGCCAACCGAGAGGTGCAGGAGGAAGTGGGCGCCGTCCTTTCGCCGACCCGCGACCTCGTGATTTGCACCGATGAACCGTGAGGGTCCCGACACCGCGTCGTCGGCAACCTGACCGGAGTTCGCGCGGTGCTCGAGCTCGGGGATGAGTATCGAGGCACTCTTGCCCACGAGTTCATCACGTGAGTAGCCGAAGATACTCTCCGCCGCCGGGTTGAAAGTCCTGACGTAGCCACGTGAATCAGTTGAGAGAATTCCGAGAACTGATGCATCAATCAACGACTGAAATATGTCAGGCGAACGTGCCACATTTCCTCCAATGTCTGACGCAAAGTCGAGTCACGCGACTGGCTCTCAATGCTAGGCCAGGGTGGATGTTCGGCCCATGAGTATCTGTCCACTTCTCAGATTTCCGACGGGAGTCCTACCTCGCGGTAATCGTGGAGAGGGTGACTCACGTCGTCAATTGAGCGGGCCGGAACAGGCCGCACGTCACTCGATCCCAACGACACGATCGAGTGAGCGACGAGGCGGGCGAAGGCACACGCTGGGATGCGTCGCCGTGCAAGAGCGCCCTCAAGCGCGGGGCCAACGTGGTCCCTTTGGCATCCGACCTCGACTACGGCGCCGTCGCGCGGGTCTTATGGCCCGGGGAACACTTCTCGCTGAATCGTGTAACATGTCTGTACTCATCGCGGGGTGGAGCAGTCTGGTAGCTCGTCGGGCTCATAACCCGAAGGTCGCAGGTTCAAATCCTGCCCCCGCCACCAAGGCAATTGCAGTTAAGGG
>JAGXBH010000021.1 GCA_018971185.1 Acidobacteriota bacterium | reverse complement strand
TGCCTGTACTACTACTACGGACCTGACGTGACCTCGGTCGGCCAGTTGGCGACCACGACGGCCTCGGCCTTGGTGATCTGTGCCTGGGTCGGGTACTGGATGGCGCCCTTGGGCAGCGGCGGCAAGGCGGCGAGCGCCTTGGCGTTGGCCAGGTGGTGCTGGGTCATGTACGCCAGCTCGACCGGTCGGGCCATGCCCTGGAGCCAGATGTTCTGACCCTGGGTCGAGTAGAGGAACTCCTCCCACAGGCGCGCGGCCGCCGGGTCCGGTGCCGACTTGTTGATGGCCTGGGTGTAGTACTCGGCCATCGACGCGTCGCTCGGGATCACGACCTTCCACTTCTTGGCGTAGCCGGGCAGGGTGTTGATGCCTGACGCCTGGAGGTAGTCCCACCAGATGACGATGTTCGTCGCCCCGCTCTGGACCGTCGAGGGCCCGGCCACGGTGGCCACGAAGTTACCGTTCGCGTTCATCGTCTTGAAGTAGTCAACGCCCGGCTTCACGTTGTTCAGCGAGCCGTGGTTCGCGATGGCCGCGGCCATGACCGCCGCGAGCGCCGAGCTCGAGGCCGTCGGGTTGTTGTTGATCCCGATCTTGTAGCCCTTGCCCTTCTGGAGCATCTGGGCGAAGGACGTCGGGCAGACCTTCACGACCGCGGCGTTGCAGCCGATCGCGACGAACCCGCCGTAGTCATCGAACCAGTACCCGTTGGGCTGCTTGAGCGCCGCGGGGATGTGCGCCCAGGTCGACACGCGGTACGGCGCGAGCAACCCCTTCTGCTGAGCCGTGATCGCGAAGTTGGTGCCCACGTCGATCACGTCGGGATTGGTCGAGCGGCCCTTGTCAGCGATGATCGCGTTGATCTCGTCCTGGCTGGAACCGTTCGGGTTCTCCGAGTTCACCTTGATGCCGTACTTCTTCGAGAACGTCGAAATCATCGCGCCGTAGTTCGCCCAGTTCGGCGGCAACGCGATGACGTTGAGCGTCCCTTCCTTCTTGGCTGCCGCGACCAGCGCCGCCATCGACGTTGGCCCACTCGCGGCGAGGGTCTGTACGGTCGACCAATTGACCGTCGTCGCCCCACTGGCGCCCACCGAACCGGTGACCGATACGACGGCCAGACTGGCCATCGTCGCTCCAGCGGCGAGCACCACCTTCACTCGTTTTAGGGACATTCCTTTACCTTCCGCCCTTTGCGAATCCTCCCGTTTGGAGGTCCGCGGCGAACCTTACCTGATGGAACGTGAGATTTCCGAGGCACGCCGTGAACTCTCAGATAACGGCAGATGAACTCCGCGCGACGCGGTGCCCGCAACTGGCGCGACACAGTTCCTACCTGATCACAACTTGTTTACTGGGACCGTGACTGCGCCGGCGCACGGCGCGTTCACCCGGCGCAGACAATCAGTTCATCATCGTGCGGTGGCGTGGCTGGGGCGATCACGGCTCGTAGGGTGCACGCATGGAATTCGAATTCGCCGGGAGGTCTGGTACTGGCGGGGGCCGTCGCCCTGCCATTTCGTCACCGTTCCCCCCGATGCCAGCGAACAGATTCACGAGCTCTCGTCGCTGCTCACCTACGGCTGGGGGTCATCTCCGTCACGGCCCAGATCGGGGAGACGACATGGACGACCTCGCTCTTCCCGAAGGTTGATGGCTACGCCCTGCCCCTGCGCGCGGCGGTCCGATCAACCCAGGACGTGACGTTGGGTGACGTCGTACGCGTAACCATGCGCCTCGACGTGTCGCTCTAGACCTCGGCGCACCGCGCTGAGGTCACTGATGGGTCCTCATGGAAGGAGCGACCACACGCAGACCAACGAGTCAGCCCTCGCGAGCGAACAACAGGAACGCAACGCACGGGCACGGGTTCGCGGTGCGCGCACGGTGACAGAACGCGACCGCGCGAGCGGCTCGGCCGACGCCGCGGCGCCGGGTTCGCAATGCATAACAGCAGCCCACCGTGATGGCGGTCGATCCTGTGACATCGCTACCGTCGCACCGGTTTGACGGTTAACGCCGCCAGAAGAACAGGTGGGTCACGCCACTCGGGCTAGGAATCGCCTCGATGACAAAGCGGTCGGCCAGTTCGTCGGGGCTCGCCCACAATCGCTCCCCACGACCCATCACGACGGGCACCACCGCGACGTGCAGCTGGTCAATGAGATCGGCGTCGAGGAATTCGCGCACCGTGGCGACACCGCCGCCAATGCGCACGTCTTTGCCCTGGGCAGCCTCGAGCGCCCGCGCGAGTGCGTCCTGCGGCGGCGCATCAAGAAAATGGAACGTGGTGTCGCCCGCGGCAAACGATGGTCGCACGTGATGCGTGAGTACGAACACCGGCGTGTGGAACGGCGTGTCCTCCCCCCACCACCCTTGCCACTCGAAGTCTTCCCACGGTCCGCGCTGGGGACCGAATTTGTTCCGTCCCATGATCTCGGCACCGATGTTGCGGGTGAAGTCACGGGTGCAGTAGTCGTCGAGCCCGTAGGTCCCGCCCGGCTCGGTTCGATTCACCCAGTGAGCTGTCGCTCCCGCCCAGGCGAACAGCTCGGCCGGATCGGCGTGGCCAAAGGGGTGCTCGAGACTCTGCCCCTCGCCGGACCCGTATCCATCGCTGGACACGATGAAGTTGTGTACGCGCACCAACTGGGTCATCGGGAGACCTCCTGGTGGCGAAGATACTCGCGCGACGTCGCGAAATCCTACGAAGGGTTACCCCACTGAAAGCTTCTCAGCCTCTGGGTGGACCTTGGGTCACACGATGAGAACCAGTAATTCCAAAATCTCGATTACTCGCTCATAGACAATACGTACTAGGGTGATCGTATGGCGAAGTCCAAAGAGACCACAACCGGAGAGCTCCTGAAACGAGCACGCATCAGTGCCCAGCTGTCGCAGACCGATGTCGCGCGACGTGCAGGCGTCGCACAAAGCGTCGTCAGCGCTTATGAGTCGGGCCGCAGGGAGCCATCAGTATCCACACTCGAGCGCCTCGTTCACGCAACGGGACACCGTCTCGTCCTCGACTTAGAGCTCTCGACTGATTACCGACCCGGACTCCCCAGCACTCCACTCGGCCGTCGGCTCCGCCAGCACCGACGCTCGGTCATTGCCTGTGCGGCGCGACATGGTGCGAGCAACGTCCGCGTCTTTGGAAGCACCGCACGAGGTGAAGACCAGCCCGACAGCGACATCGATCTAGTCGTCGATCTAGATCGAAGTGCGGGACTCTTCGAGTTGGAAGCACTACGCAGGGAACTCTCGGAGATACTTGGCGTCTCCGTTGACGTTGCTCCTTCGGACAGCCTCCGACCTCGGGTTCGAGAAGAGGTCGAACGCGAGGCCATCGCCATGTGAGCTCACGCCACGACGAAGAGCGCCTCGCAGACATTGTCGACGCGATTACGGCAATCAGGAGCCACCTCACTCGTGGCGACCTCTCTGACGGCCTCATTTTCGACGCCGTTCGGCTTCGTTTGATCGAAATTGGCGAGGCCGTCAAGTTGTTGGATCCCCAACTCGTCGCGAGCGAGCCCGACGTCAGGTGGTCTGACGCGGCTGGAATGCGCGACTGGCTTGCGCACCACTATTTCGACACATCCCGAGCGATCGTGGAAGCAACCATTGCGGAGGATCTGCCACCGCTCGAGGCAGCAGTTCTTCAACTTGAAGCGCGGCTCGAACGCTCCAAGCAGCGCAACCGTGACAATGAAAGACCCGAGATC
Source organism: Acidobacteriota bacterium (assembly GCA_018971185.1). Classification (GTDB taxonomy): domain Bacteria; phylum Actinomycetota; class Acidimicrobiia; order Acidimicrobiales; family RAAP-2; genus RAAP-2. The sequence goes on along the minus strand of JAGXBH010000021.1, from coordinate 26,766 downwards.
AACAAGGGTCGAGGGCTTGGACGATAGCGCAGGGAAATCGTAGAAGACGATCACTCAGGGCGAAGCAACCTTGAACGCCGTATTTCTCTCGGTGGGCGCTGAGGGACTCGAACCCCCGACCTGCTGAGTGTAAATCAGCTGCTCTAACCAACTGAGCTAAGCGCCCGCGAGGATGTCATTCTAGATGGCGTCGGGATTTCCTCGAAGGTCACAACTCACCCTGACCGAGCATGAATTGCAGTAACTCCGGTGAGGCACTAAAGACTGGCCGGCGGACGACGGCGTCAAAAGTGTCAAGGTTCTCGCCAAGGTAGTCCCCGGCCACCCCCCCCGACTCTCGCAGAATGAGAAGACCGGCGAGGTAGTCCCAGGGATTCAGCGCTGAATGTTGTGCGACGGCGTAGACATCGAGCGAACCATCAGCCACGAGGCAAATCTCCAAGCTCGCCGCTCCCAGGGCTCGATACTGCGCCCAACCGAGATGACGCGCCGGGAGCCCCGAGAACGCCATGATCGAGCGCGCGACGTCGGTCTGACCCGACGACGAGATAGCGGTCCCGTCACGCGTCGCTCCGGCGCCCTTCTGCGCTTCGAACGTCGTGCCCGTCGCCTGGTTCATGACCAGACCAGCGATGATCTCGTCGTCGCGCATCACGGCCAGTGACGTGGCGTAGAAGGGAATGCCGTGGTCGCAGTTGGTGGAACCATCGATCGGATCGACGACCACCGTGTAGTCGCCGCGACCGCTCACACCCGACTCCTCGCTCACGACGCGAAATCCCGCACCGATGAGAACCCTCAGCGCCACCTCGTCCGCCGCGAGGTCCAGGTGGTATTGGGTGGGGCGCTGGCCGGAGAACCCCCGGCCGCGATGGTTGGACACCGCGTCACGAATCTCGAGAGCGCACTGACGCAGGGTGTCGAGGAGGTTGTCGTTCACGTGTCCACGGTAGTAGTGGCGAAGACTAACCTGAATATTGATGGCGGCCATTGACGTAGCGGGATTCGTAGCAGACCTGAAGGACCACGCGGTGACCCACGGTTTCCACGTGCATGACGAGCGCCATTTCGTCGAGACCTACTCGTTGCGCCAGGCCTGGGAGGTCGACCTACACCCCGAGGACGGATGCGGCGGCCCCGTGGACCTGCACATCGAACTCGACGTGGACCCGCGCACGCTACTCGCCTTCGAGGACGCGGTGCTCGGCCTGCCCGATGACGTCGACCCTCCCGACGAGTTCCACTTCCCACTGGTCCTGACCTGGGTCCTGCCACCCATGCCGCATGGTCCCGATCTCCTGCGGCTGGCCATCGATCTGGCGCCGGTGGGTGGTATGGAGATGCCCCTTGAGGTCACGGCGACGGACTCCTTCGCATCGCCCACGGAGACGAGCGAGCGGCGTATCTCGATCGTCGCCCGTCGAGCCATCTCGCTCTCTCAGGTGTCCAAGGGCGAGGACCCACTGTGCGAGGTGTTCGAACGTGGCCGCGGCGTGAGCGACTACTTGCTGCAAGCCGCCGACTCGTGGCTCGCCTAAGGCGCCTTCGCGTCGTCACCTCGCTCCTGGGCGCCGCGATCCTCTTCAGTGCGTGCGGCACGGGCTCCGCGGTCGCCCAGGCGCGCACGTCGTGTCAGTTCGTGCACCGGGCCCTCGCGCTGCAGGCCAAGAGCGACCAAGCAGGATTGTCGGCCGACGAGCGCGCGACGTTGCGTGGTCGCGCGATGAGTGAACTCCTCAAGGCCACGCCGTCCGCCGCGGCCGCCACCTCGAGTGACGGTAGCTGGAATCCGCTCATGACGACGATCTCCGAGGCCGAGCGCGTTCCCCTGGTGAATCTGATTCCCGCCCTGACGCGACTCTGCCAAGTGGCGGACTCCTCGTCGCCGTACCTGTGAGGGCCGTTTACTTCTTGGACGGGAATCGTTGGTAGAGCCACTCGAGAGAATTGGGCTGCTCGATGGCCTCGTCCCACCCTTCGAGGAGCGACTCGAGGTGGTCGTGATTCGCGACCACGGCGATGATCACGACGGTGAGCTCACTCACGGGCTCTGACGATGGGAACCAGTCACCGAACACGTCCTCCGTGATGACGGCGTCGGGTTCGATCATGAGGTAGAGCTCGCCCGTCGCTTCGACCCAGGACAGTTCGTAGTGGTTGCCCGCGACGTCCGTCCACTCGTCGCCGTATTCGAACTCCGCGCTCTCGCGACGCACTTCATTGCTCTCGTAGAAGGTTTCGAGGTCCATAGCCCTCAGCCTACGTCAACGCCAAAAGAGCCCGCCGGACTGTGCGTGTCGATGTGTGCAACAAACGACGTCGTGATCGTTGCGGTCCTCTGACGGTGCGGGACTGGAATCTGCGACATGACGACTCCACATGACCACCTCGGACAATTGCGCGACGACTGGCGCTGGCGCTGCCACCGCCACGCGTCGATCATCGCGATGGCGCAGATACGTGAGAGACACCCCGACGATGCTCTCGCGGGCCTCAGCGACCTCGGTGAACTCGTCGTCGCGCTCGACGTCGGGGGCGGTCGCAGCGTGATCGAACGCGCACGGATCGCCCAGATACTCCTCATCGAGGCGACGAACGAGGAGGTCCGCCGGGCGCTCCTGCAGGCCCTGCTGCCGGGCGTCGTGAGCACGTGCCGCCAACTGCGATTCGGTCAGGGGATCATCAACGAGCCCCACGAGTGCGTGGCCGCGGCGATCTCGATGCTCAACGACCTGATCGGCGATTGGGCCGGTGAGTCGCGCCCCTACGCCGCCCCCGACCTCTTGTCCGCCCTTCGCGGACGACTCCGGCGATGGTTGCTGAAGGAGAAGGGTTCGCGCCTGAACGCACCGCGCGCCGACGACCCCGAGACGCCCGCGGCCACCAACTCGGCACTCCTGACGCGACTGGAGATGCTGGTCGAGGGTCCCCACGAACGCCTCGCTCGTCTGACCTACCGGTGCGTCTTCGCAGGAATTCCTCTGCGCGAACTGGCGCGCGAGGACCAATCCTCACTCCCCTCTCTTCGCCGGGAATTGCAGATCTTCGCCCTGGCCCACCTCCTCGGATGAGGGAGGACTCCCCCGGCGCACCCCAACTCCCTCTAGTCTTCGATAACCATGGCACCGCACCGATTCGCTCTTCGCAGTTCGCACCTGCTGATGTGGTCGAGCCCCCTATTGCTCCTGGTGCTGGTCTTCACCCTCAACTCGCATCCCGTGACCCGCGACACCTCCCCGGCGTCGGCCGCGACTGCGACCACGATGGGCGAGCCGAGCACGACCTCGACGCGACACGCGTCGAATGGTCCTCACCACACGACGACGCCCAAGGGCGTGCGCACCCCACCCTCGACGAGTTCGGCGACGAACCCGTCGACGACCCTCACCACGACCACGACCACGACCACGACTCCGACGACCACGCCGACGACCACTCCCCGTGCGACGTCGCGTGTCACGACCGTCGCGACGGCGACGTCCACCACCCTGACGAAGGCCACGACGACGAAGACCGCGACGACTTTGGCCTCGCCCTCATCTCGCGACTCGACCGCGAACAGCGTCGCCGTGAACGTCGGCGTCGCCAGCGTCGGTGGACGCCTGACACTGACGACGCCGGCGGCACTGATTCCCTTGCGTGGTCCGGGCCAGTGGACCCTCGACGCCGACCACCCCGTGGCGACCACCTTGTTGTGCGGCGCGCACTCCGACACCGTCTCTCTCGCCGTGCGGATCGTCGGCCGCCAAAATTGCCTTCTGGACATCAACGTCACCACCGGAGCGCCCACGGCGTGGACCCTCAGAGCCGCTCGGTAAGGTCCTTCGCCACCGGCCCTCTCGAGGGTGTGGCGCTGGCCCTCTACTTCGTTCTCCTGCCCTACGTGCTCGAGACCAAGTGGCGGTCTTCCTACTCGACGACCGACGGCGTCGTGATGCGCGACCTCCTGGTCGGACTCGGCATCTTCTGGATCGTCTTCCTCGCGCTTCTCATCGCCTACGTACATCAGTTGCGCCACCGACGGACCCTGCCCGGCAATGGTTGCGCCTGGCTCGCCAGCCTGGTGATCGCCGCACTGCCCTTCCTTGTCACCTCCAGCGCGGACGCCGCGCCCAGTGCGCACCTGGGGTCTCGCGCGGTCGCGGCGACCCGCGTGACGGATGCGCGCCCACTTCCTCCGGCGCACGAACCTATTCCTTCGCTGCCAGCCGCCTCGCACGTCGCCCTCTTCGCCGCCGCCTTGACGGCCAAAGGGCGGCGAGATCGCCTTCGCCGGGCGCGCGACTTCGACGACGACGACCTCGACGCGCTCGCTCGACGTCTTCGCGACACCGACGACCGAATGATCGCCCAACTGCGCGACGTGATCGGCTCCGCTCGCGACGGCCAGAGTGTGGTCGACGACGACGCCACCCAGGTCGAGGGCCGGGTCGACTTCGACCCCGTCGTCGTCTCGGTATTGGAGCGACGCGAGGGCGCGTTGGAACTCGGGTACGCCCGCGAGGGCGGGTCCCTTCCGGTGGACCTGTCCTGGAGCGCCGCAGAATTGTCCTCGCGGGTGATCGCCCTGCATGACGGCTCCGTCACCTTCGCCCACGGGGACAACGAGTTGATGCGCGCCCTGGCGCGACGACGCGACCTCTCGAACATGGTGGTCTACCTCGGCGATCCCAATGATCTCGACGAGGAGCTCCGCGGGCTCTGCGTGACACTGCGCGCCGCCCGTGGCACGTCGGGCGCTCGCGAACCCTACGCGCCGCACGTCCGCGTCGAACTGCTGCGCGCCTATCCCCAGGTCCAGGGCCTGCACGAGGACTTCACCGCGACCCTGCGTCGGCGCAGCATCGAGATGGTGGCCTACCTGGCGATGCACGCCGGAGAACCGGTCACCGGCGACCGACTACGCACCCGCGTCCTCTCGCACGCCAACGTCGACGCCTCCAAGACCACCTTGAACAACACGGCTTCCTCCGTGCGTCGCGGTCTCGGTGGCGACGCCGCGGGACCCTTCTTGGAACCGGTCTCCTCGGGCCTGTATCGGGTGCGCGACGTGGCCCTCGACGTGGCGGACTTCCATCGACTCGTCGCCCGGGGCCGTGCCGGTCAGGGCGAGGGCGCCGTCGCCCTCTACGTCGAGGCGCTGCGCCTGGTGCACGGCGAGCCCCTCGCCAGCGTGCTCAAGGGCTTCGAGTGGTTCACCTTCGAGGGGCACCGCGCCCAGCTACAACGCGACGGCGAGTGGGTGGCCCTGGCGTTGCACGACGCCGCCCTCGCCGCCGAGGACGTCGAGACCGCCTTCTGGGCCCTGCGCCAAGGACTGCTGCTCGACCCCGACTCCGACGTCCTACTCGACGCCCTCGGGCGGGTGCCGCGCCTACGCCAATTTCGAGGAGATGGAGCCGGCGCTGCGCAACACCAGTCCGTCGGCCCCGGCCGCGCTGTAGCGATGAGCTGGGCGTTCGAGCGCTTCGGCCGCTAGGTCGCCCAGGAGCTGGGAGAACGCCAGCGGCGGGGTGACGAAGAGGTGCTTGGAGAGCGAACCCGGGATGGTGTTGATCTCGTTGACGAAGAGTTCGGCGTCGTTGGCCAGGAAATCGATCCTCGCCACGCCGCGCACCAACGCCACCTCCACGAGGGCGCGCGCCGCCGCCTCGATGCGCTCGGCCTGTCCTGGGGACAGAACGGCGGGCAACTCGCGCGGGGCTGAGGCCATGCCTTCTCCCCCTACGTATTTGTCGCGGTAGTCGAGGATCTCGGCCGTCGTGTTGCGCCGCAGGGGTCGCTCGATCGCCGAGAGCTCGACGTGCGGATAGGTCCGCACCGCGATCTGGACGTCACTCAGGTCCTCGCGGAACGGCTCGACCACGCAGCCACGCGACAGGTGCACGTTCGTGCTCAGACGGGCCTTGGCGGTGGCGAGGTCGGCCACCACGTCGATACCGATCGACGACCCCCCGAAGCGGGGCTTCAAGATGTAGGGCCCCGCGAAACCCAGTTCCGTCGTCGCCGGCGTGAGCAGGGCGCGCTCGAGCGAGGGCAGCCCCGCCCGGCTCACGAGGGTCGAGAAGGCCCACTTGTCCATCCCGATGGCCGCGCCGGCCACACTGGGGCCACTGTAGGGAACACCGGCGAGGTCCAACGCCGCCTGGATGGTCCCGTCCTCACCGGGCCCCCCGTGGGTGGCCATGATCACGGCCTCGAGGTCGAGGCGACGCTCCTTGGACAGGCGCCCGCCGGCCACGACGAAGCCGCCACCGTCGCCCACGCGCAACGAGAGCGCGCTGGCCCCCTTGGGCACCCCTTCGAGGAATCCCTCGGCTTCGATGGTCGCGGGCACCTGGAAGAAGTCACCCGTCTTGGACCAGTAGATGCCCACCGGCTCGCCGCGCCCGTGGTGCAACTCGCGCAACGCCAACAGGCCGGTCAAGATTGAAATGTCGTGTTCGGGGCTCGGACCGCCGAACAGTACGCCTACTGTCACCAACTACCTCATTGCTCGTCTCGACCCTCAAGGGTACTGGTCGGGCAGGTCGTTGAGATACAGCACCGCGTCGCCAGCCCTGAGCGACGCGCGAACCCACGCCACCGCCTCGTCGCGGACCCGGAAACGCCGCACCGCGGACCCGTACCCGCGCGTCAGGGCCGCCAGATTCGTACGGGCGACGACGACGAGCTCGACCCCTCGCTGATGCACGTCACGAGCCAATTCCTCATTGCGCGCCCCCTGCTCGGCCCCGAGCTCGATGAGCCCGGGGGTGACCACCACGCGGCGCCCGGGCACCGCTAGCGCGCTCAACACGTCCAGGGAGGCGCGCGCGCTCGCCGGATTGGCGTTGAAGGTGTCGTCGATGACCACCACTCCCGACGCCGCTGTCGTCACGGCGGTTCGATTGGCCACCGGCCCTATCGCTGCGAGGCGCGCGGTGAGGTCCCCGGTCGTCAGACCCACCTCGAGCGCCGCGGCCAGCGCGCAGGCGACGTTGGTCGGCTGCACGCCGAGCACCGGTTCCATCTGCCCCACGTCGGCGCCGTCGACCCAGACGTGCCAGCGACCTTCGAGCTCAGCGACGCGCACGTCGGCCTCGAGTGACGTCGAGCCGGCGCGACGCACCCGCCCACCGAGCCGGTCGGGCCAGCGCGCGAGGCGTTCGTCGTCGACGTTCACCACCACGGTCGAGGCGTTCGCGGTGATCTCGAACTTGGCCGCCTCAATCACGTCGAGCGTCTTCATACGCTCGAGATGGACGGGGCCGATGGCGGTGATCACCGCCACGGCGGGCGGGCACCACTGGCACAGGTCACGGATCTCACCGGGCCCGTAGGTTCCCATCTCGGCGACGAAGACGCGGGTCCCGTCAGCCAGGTTCTCGTTGATGGCGCGCGAGAGCCCCGCACGGTTGTTGAAGCTCTTGGGTGTGGCGACGACCCCGTCGTGGCGCAGCAGGTCGGCGAGGTGGTTCTTCGTCGAGGTCTTGCCGTAGGAGCCGGTGATCGCCACCACCGTGGGAGCCACGCGGCGCAGCCGCGCGGCGGCCTGGTCGACGAAACCCTGGGCGAGCCGAGCTTCCCACGGGGCCATCGCCTGGGCCGCCAGGGCCACCGTCAGGGGCGTCACGACCACCACTAGGGCCCCGGCGTAGAGCGCCTGACCCACCAGGGTGCCCACGAGCACCACCGCCGCCGAGATCGCCACGGCGACGATCGCCACGGTGCGCAGCCGTCGGGTCCAGCGCAGCGCGCCGGTGCGCCCGCGCGGCGTGAGTCCCCAGGGGCACGCCACGCCGTAGACCACCGAGGACGCCACCGCGAGCCAGGGACGACCGATCGCCAGCGACCACGCCCACGCCGCGACGAACAGTACCCATCCGACCAGGGCGAGCGAGGGTCGCCCACTCGGCGTCGAGGGACCCCAGGGCCGGGTCCACCGGTACCAGAACCGCAGCGGTGCCACGGGCTCGTAGTGCTCGCGCTGCAGCACCCGGAGCCAGCGCGCCAGTTGCGCGGCGTCGCCCGCGACCAGGCCCCCCACACCCAGGACGAACCAGAGCACCCTCACGGCGTCTGCACCAGGCGACGCACGTGCGCGCTCAAGGCGGCGGGCCGCTCGCGCGGCACGAGGTGACCGGTGTCGGCCAGTACCTCGAGTCGCACGTCGGGCGCGCGAGTGAGCAACTGCGCGATGCGCCGGGCCACCTCGGGTGAGATGTCGTGGTCGTCGGCTCCCCAGACCAACGTGACCGGGACGCTGATCAGGGAGAGTACGTGCTCGTAGTCCTCGCTCACGCTCGCCACCATGATCTCGCGCAGTAGCCCCGTCGCCTCGCGATAGTCGCGCGAGCCGTACTTCTGGCGCGCCGCCTCCATCCGCGCCTCGCCGAGGAGACCGCGGCGGTGCAGTGCGCGCGCCACTCGATACCCGGGGGGCGAGCGGTGCGCGCTGCTTAGACGCACCAGCGGCGCGCCCGTCAGCACCAGGGCCTTGACCCTCTCGGGGTGCTCCGCCGCGAGGAAGGGCGCGATACGCCCACCGAAGGAGTGTCCGACCAGCACCAACGGCCCCTCGCCGAGGCTGGAGACGACTGGTGCGAGGAGGCGCGCATACGCCTCACCACCACCGGCCGCGGCGGGCAACGGCGACGAGCCGAATCCGGGGAGATCGAGGGCCACCGAAGCGATCCCCTCGCGCGCCAGCTCGGTCGCCGACGCGGCGAAGTCCGCGCCCGTGCGCGCCCAACCGTGCAGCCAGAGGACCCGAACCGGCCCCTCCCCGTAGGCCTCTCCAAAGATGTTCCCCTCGCCGTAGGCCCGCAGCACGCTTCACAGGTTACCCAAGGTCCCCCGCGCCCCCACGCGGCGAACGACGGGAGCGTCACGGTCGAAAGGTATCGTCATTGGCAACATGAGTGACGAGATCGACTTCTCCGACGATCAGCTCGTGGGTCTGACTCCCGAGCAACGCGAGGCCGTGACCTCCGACGCGCGGCGACTCCTCGTGCGCGCCACGGCGGGTTCGGGCAAGACCCACGTCCTGACCCTACGGATCCAACGGCGCATCGCGCGCGAGGAGGTCGCCGCGGACCAGGTCCTGGCGATGACGTTCACCCGCAAGGCCGGCGAAGAACTGCGTCGTCGCCTCCTACGCGCCGGCATCCGCGACGTGCGGGCCGGGACGTTCCACCGCGCGGCAATGAACATCGTCAACGAGTACCGTCAGGACCACCATCTCAAGCCCCTCACCATCGAGGCGAACCGCCGGCGCGTGGTGGCGGCCTTGGCCGGACAATTGCGCGAGGAGGGCGACGTCAGACTCGAGGACTGGCAGTTGCCGCGCTTGGAGCAGGAGATCGGCTGGTCGCTCGGCCAGGGGTTCAACGGCGCCAACTACGCGCGGGCGGCGAAGCGGGCGCGACGCGACGCCCCCCTACCCGCCGCGGTCTTCGCCGACGTACTGGATCGCTACGTCGGACTTTGTCGCAGCCGCGGCGTGCTCGACTTCGACCTACTGCTCAGCGAGGCGATCACCCTGTTGCGCGAGGAGTCCGACGTGCGCGCCGCCTTCCGTCACCGCACGCGCGCGCTGTTCGTCGACGAGACCCAGGACATGAACCCCCTGCAATTCATGCTGTTGGCCCAGATGGCCGGGGACGATCCCGACTTGTTCTGCGTGGGCGACCCCAACCAGTCCATCTACGGCTTCAACGGGGCCAATCCCCAGTTGCTGGGCGAGATCCTTCGGACCTGGCCCGACACGGTGGTGCTGGACCTGACCCGCAACCACCGTTCCACCGCACACATCATCGCGGTCGCCAACACCCTGCTCGAACCCGGTGCGCGCGGTCTCGTCCCCGCCCACGACGAGGGCGACCTTCCCCTCGTGCGCGGCTACGGCGACGACCACGAGGAGGCGCGCCACGTCGCCACCTGGTTGTCCGCCCATCACCGACCCGACAGCCCCTGGCGCGAGATGGCGGTGCTCGCGCGCACCAACGCCCAGCTCGACGTCGTCGCCGATGCGCTCGAGGCCGCGGGGATACCCTTCGAACGCCGCGGTCCCGAGCACTCTCCGGCGTCGGACCTCCTCGCGCCCGAGACCAGCCCTCGTCGAGTCGAGCCCGAGGGCACCGACGCGGTGGCGCTCACGACGATCCACCGCGCGAAGGGACTCGAGTTCCGCCACGTGGTCGCCGTGGGCTGGGCCGAGGGTCAGTTGCCCCACTACAACGCCGCCGGCCCCGCGGCCCTGGCCGAGGAACAGCGCCTCGCGTACGTGGCGATCAGTCGGGCCGAGGAGACGCTGTTGATCACGTGGAGCCGAGGTCGCAACGACCCTCGCTTCGCCGACCGGGTGCCCTCACGATTCCTCGCCCCCATCGAGGCGGTGCTCGCCGACATCGCGCGGCGCAACGCCCCCGTCACGGGCGAACAGCGCCGTCGGCGCCTCGAGGCCATCCGTCGCGAACTCGAGGCCGCGGCCCCGCCCGCGCCGGCGTCACCCGAGGTCCTCGGGCGCTAGTTCACCAGGTGAGTTCGGCGACGACGGGCGCGTGATCCGACGGCTTCTCGCCCTTCCTCGCCTCGCGGTCGACGCGCACGTCGGTGACGAGTGCGGCGGTGGCCACGTCGGCCAGGAGGTAGTCGATCCGCAGTCCCCACCCGCGTCCGAAGGAGGCGTTGCGGTAGTCCCACCAGGTGAAGGCGGGCTCATCGGGGTGAAAGCGGCGCCCCAGGTCGACCATGTCGGTGTCGAGCAGGGCCCGTAGCGCGTCGCGCTCGGGCGGCGACACGTGCGTCGCTCCCACGAAGGCGTCAGGGTCGTAGACGTCGAGGTCGCTCAGGGCCACGTTGAAGTCCCCTCCGACAATGAGCGGGCGGGCGCGATCTCGGGCAGCGAGGCGCTCGCGCAGCGAGGCGAGCCAGCGCAGCTTGTAGTCGTAGTGAGGATTGTCGAGCGCGCGTCCATTGGGGACGTAACACGAGTAGAAGCGCATCCCTCGGCACGTCGCCGCGATGAACCGCGCCTCGACGTCGTCGCCCAAGCCCCGCTCGACGTCGCTGAGAGGGTCACGCGCCACGATCGCCACACCGTTCCACTGCCCCTGTCCGTGGTGCGCCGCGTCGTAGCCCAACGACGCCAAGGCGGCGAAGGGGAACTTGGCGTCGTTCTGCTTGGTCTCCTGGAGCAGCACCACGTCGGGCTCGTGACGCGTCAGCCACTCGAGCACCCGGGGCCAACGAGCCGACAGGGAGTTCACGTTCCAGGTGGCGACCTTCACGGGGCGTCGGCGAGGACGAACAGCAGGTCCGCCTCGAGCGCGACCTGGCCGTCGACCGAAGCGCGACCGTGTCCCTTGCCGCCGCGCGCGGAGAGGCGCGTCATCTCGCACTCGAGCAGCAAAGTGTCCCCCGGCAGCACCTGTCGACGAAACCGCGCACCCTCCACGCCGCCGAAGAGAGGCAGGCGACCGGCGAAACGGGGGTCGCTCAGCACCGCGACCGCGCCCACCTGGGCGACGGCCTCGAGCATCAGTACGCCCGGCGTCGTGGGACGTCCTGGGAAGTGACCGGGGAAGAACCACTCCTCGCCCGAGAGGGTCCACAGACCGCTGGCGCGAACGCCCGGTTCGATACTGACCAGCCGGTCCACCAGCAAGAACGGGGGGCGGTGGGGAATCCAGTCGCGAGGGTCGAGCGACAAGTCGGTCACGGCAGGGCCAATTCCGCGATCCGCCGCTCGGCGTCGACCGCGACGAGGTGGAACTTGTGACGGTCCCCGCGCTTCAAGACGTCGCGCGCCCTCGCCGGTGGCGGGTCACCCAGCGAGGTCGTGGGCGCGTAGCACTCGATCGGGTCACCACTCTTCACGAGGACCTTGATCACGGCACCGTGCGAGGTGAACGCGACGACCTCACCGGTCAGGCTCGAGCCCACCTTGAACTGCTTGACGAAGGCCGCGAAAGCGTTCTCGGGGTTCACCGGTTGACGACCGCGGCGCAACGCCACCGTCGAGGTGCCGGGCGACTGCTCGTCCGCCGCGGGCGCGACGGTCGCGACGGTCTTCTTCACGACGGTCTTCTTCACGGCGGACTTCTTGGGGCGCCGCGGCTCGGGCGCGGGCGCCTCGCGGGGAGCCTTGGCATCCGCGGCCACGGTTTCAGTGGCGGCCTTGGTCGCCTTGGCGGCCCTGGTGGCTTTGGCGACCTTGGACTCCTTGGACTCCTTGGGCTCCTTGGCCTCCTTCAACTCGGCGGCGGACTTCCTCGCGGCCTTGGCGACGGCGGGCGCCTTGACGACCGCGGTGGCCTTGACGACGGGACGCTTCGTCGCACGCGACGCCTTGACCGGTGTGAGGGTGTCGCCAATCGCCGGCACCACCCCGTCGGGCAACGCCACTTCGAGCTTCTTGACCGCTCGTGTGACGCGCGCCGACTTCACGCCGCGCACCGGCAATCGCTCGGTGAACACCCAGCCCACGCCCTTCACGGGCTTGCCCCCAATGAGTCGGCCGTTGTCGAAGAGCCACGGGTACTGCTCGTGGAACTCCTGGAAGGAATCGTTCGAGAGGACGACGGCGTTGATGCGCTGGGCGATCTTCAAGATGAAGGCGTCGCCGCGACCCACCGCCCCCGCCGGGGGCGTGACGATCTCGCCGGCGATCTCGGCCTCCTTGAAGCGGGCCCGCTCCGAGGCGGCGACCCGGTGCTCGAAGCTCGCGTCGACCACCACGATGACGTCGGCGTGCTCGTACTCGCCCAGGAACGCGCGCACCACCTCGTCGAGCTGGACCAGACTCGGGATCGTACGACCCTCCGTCGCCAGGTTGGAGCCGTCGACCACGACTCGTAGGTGCGGGGCCCTCACTGGAGCGCTCGGACTAAGAGGTCGGCCTGCTCGGCGTCGTGCACGAGGTGCGAACCCGTCGCGGGACTCGCGGACTCCGCCCGGGCCACTCGACGAACGTTCTTGTCGCGAAGCGACTTGTGCATCTGCAGGTGCACGAAGGGCCACGCCCCCATGTTCTCGGGCTCCTCCTGGAGCCAGATCACCTCGTGGGCGTTCGGGTACGTCGCCAAAATGTCCTCGATCTCCTCCGCGGGCCAGGGGTAGATCTGCTCGACGCGCACCACCGCCACTCGCGAGAGGGCCAACTCGTCGCGCCGGGCGAGGGCCTCGTGGGCGATCTTGCCGCTGGCCAACACGACGCGCGTCACCACCGACCGGTCCTCGAGAGCGTCATCGAGGACGCGAGCGAACGAACCCTCTTCGAACGCCGAAATCGGCGAGCGCGTCGCCACCGCGCGCAACATCGACTTGGGCGTGAAGACGATCAGGGGGGTCACGTGCTCGCGGCGCACCTGGCTGCGCAGCAGGTGGAAGTACTGGGCCCCGGTCGTGGGTTGCGCCACGCGGATGTTGTTACGGGCGCACAGCGACAGGAATCTCTCGATCCGTCCGCTCGAGTGCTCAGGACCCTGCCCCTCGTAGCCGTGCGGGAGCAGCATCACCAGTCCGGCGGTCTGACCCCACTTGTCCTCGGCGGCGACGAGGAAGTTGTCGATGACGATCTCCGCGCCGTTGACGAAGTCGCCGAACTGCGCCTCCCAGATCACCAGTGAGTTGTTCGACTCCACCGAGTAGCCGTACTCGAAGGCGAGTGCGGCGTACTCGCTCAAGAAGGAGTCACGCACCGTGAAGAACCCCGGCGAGTTCAGGTTCGCCAGCGGGACGTACTGCGATCCGTTCTCGTAGTCGATGAGCGCGGCGTGGCGATGCGAGAAGGTCCCGCGGCGTGAGTCCTGACCCATCAGGCGCACGTTGGTCCCCTCGAGGGTGAGCGAGCCGAAGGCCAGGGCCTCGGCCAGCGCCCAGTCGACCTCGCCGGACTCGAGAAGCGCCCGACGTTGGGCGAACTGGCGTTCCAGCTTGGGGTGGATCGTGAAGTCCGCCGGAGCCGTCATCGTCACGCGGGCGATCTCGAGGAGCCGCTCCTTGGCGACACCGGTGGAGGGTGCGGGTCGATCGACGGGGACCTCGGCGACGGGGACCTCGGCCAACTCGGGCACCGGCACCGTGCGCACCTCGTCCAGGACGCTCTGGAGACGCTCGTTGAACTGGTCGAGGGCCTGCTCCGCGTTGGCCAAGGTCATGTCGCCGCGGCGGATCAGCGTCTCGGTGTAGACCTTGCGGACCGAGCGCATCTGGTCGATGATCTTGTACATCTGCGGCTGGGTGTAGCTGGGGTCGTCGCCCTCGTTGTGGCCGTGTCGCCGGTAGCAGACGATGTCGATCACCACGTCGCGATGGAACTCCTGGCGGTAGTCGTAGGCGAGGCGGGCGGCGTGGGCGCAGGCCTCGGGGTCGTCGCCGTTCACGTGCAGGATCGGCGCCTGGACCATCTTGGCGATGTCCGTGGGGTAGAAGCTCGACCGGGCGGACTCCGGTGCCGTCGTGAAGCCGACCTGGTTGTTGATCACGATGTGGATCGCCCCACCCACCCGGTACCCGGAGAGCTGGGAGAGGTTGAGCGTCTCGGCGACCACGCCCTGACCGGCGAAGGCCGCGTCGCCGTGCACCAGTATCGGCAGGAAGGGGAAGTGGTCGGGACCCGGGACCGTCTTGGTCCCGTCGCTCGGGCGCACGACCTGGTCCTGCTTGGCGCGGACAATGCCCTCCACCACGGGGCTGACCGCTTCGAGGTGCGAGGGGTTCGACGCCATCGAGACGTCGATGGTGGCCCCGTTCTGATTCTTGTAGACGCCGCGTGCGCCCTTGTGGTACTTGACGTCGCCACTGCCCTGGACGCTTTCGGGGTCGAGGTTGCCCTCGAACTCCGAGAAGATGTCGCTGTAGGACTTGCCCACCACGTTCGCCAGCACGTTGAGTCGCCCCCGGTGCGCCATGGCGATCACCGACTCGCGCACGCCCTCGTCCGCCGCGGCGTCGAGGATCGTCTGCAGCGCGACGATCGTGGACTCTCCACCCTCGAGACCGAATCGCTTCTGGCCGACGTAGCGAGAGTGAAGGAAGCGCTCGAAGACCTCGGCCTCGTTGAGCGCGTCGAGGATGTGACGCTGTTCCTCGACCGAGGTCGACTGCGTGACGCCTTCGACGCGGTGCTGGATCCAGCGCTTCTGGTCGGGATCCATGATGTGCCCGTATTCGATGCCCGTCGTGCGACAGTAGGCCTCTCGCAGGATGGCCAGGATCTCCTCGAGCGTGGCCTCGCTCTTGCCCGCCAGACCGTCGACCACGAAGGTCCGCTGCAGGTCCCAGATCGAGAGACCGTAGGCGGCGAGGTCCAACTCGGGGTGCAACGCGGGTGGCTCGGTGTTGAGCGGATCCAGGTGGGCGTTGAGGTGTCCGCGGACACGGAACATGTTGATGAGCTCCTGGACCCGAATCTGCTTGAGGATGAGGTCGTGGTCGTTGACGCCGCCAGTGGTGCGCAGGTCCTTGGACCAACGCGCCGGCTCGTACGGGATGCCGAGGGACTCGAAGATCCGATCGTAGAAACTGTGCGCGCCAGTGAGGCACTCGGCGACGTACTTGAGGAACAGCCCCGACTCCGCGCCCTGGATGATGCGGTGGTCGTAGGTGGACGTCAGGGTCAGGACCTTGCCGACCCCCAACTCGGCCAGCGCCGACGGATCGGCCGCTTCGAAGCCCGCGGGCCACGCGAGGGCACCCACGCCGAAGATGGCGCCCTGGCCCGGCATGAGCCGCGGCACCGACTGAACGGTCCCGAGGGTGCCCGGGTTGGTCAGTGAACACGTGGCGCCGACGAAGTCATCGGCCCCGAAGGTCGCATTGTGGACCTTGCGCACGAGTTCCTCGTAGGCCAGGAGGAAGTCACGGAAGTCCTTCGTGTCCGCGTCTCGTATCACCGGGACCAGCAGATTGCGCGAGCCGTCGGCTCGTTGCACGTCCACCGCCAGACCGAGTCCCACGTGGTCGTGTCGGATGACACCGGGTGTACCCTTGGCGTCGACCGCGTCGACGAACGTCGCGTTCATCGCGGGGATCTCCTTGAGGCCCTGCACGATGGCGAAGGCGATGAGGTGGGTGAAAGAGACCTTGGCCCCGGTCGATCGCGACAGCGACTCGTTGAGCGACGCGCGGTTGATCTCGAGCAGACGGGCGGCCACGGTGCGCACGCTGGTCGCCGTCGGTACGCGCAACGACGCCTCCATGTTGGAGACGATCCGCGCCGCGGCCCCGCGCAGAGGCGTGGCCTCCTCGTCGAGCGCTACGGGTGGCGCGCTGGCCGGGGAGGGGGTGCTGGGTGGCGCCGCGACGAGGTGCGCCGCGTTGACCCCAGGAACGGTCGAGCGCTGATAGTCGACGAAGAATTCGCGCCAACTCGGTGCGACCGATTCGGGGTCCTGGAGGAAACGGTCGTACATGTCGTCGACCAGCCACGCGTTGGGTCCGAATGAACCCTTCTGCGTGCGCGGAGAGGGGGATTCGGGGGGAGTCGTCACGCCCCCAGCCTAATTGCCGCGCCCCCCCGGGGCGTTCGTGGTCGCCCGCGACAGCGTGGCCCCGAAGTGACGCGCTCGTGGGAGAGGACCGGTAACTTTGCACCGTGGCCAGTGACTCGACTTCGTCCGGCCTGCGCTACCTCGAGCCCTCCCCGCTCGCTCCCCTCGCCCTAGCGCGCCACGTCGTCCCCTCGCCGGTCGCCACGGTGGTCGCCATCCACGGGGGACTCGACCGCGCCTCGTCCTTCACGAGAATCAGCCGCCGCCTCGAGCGATTCAACGTCGTGGCCTACGACCGACGGGGCTACCAGCGTTCGAGGTCCCTCGGCCCGGGCGACCTCGAGCAACACGTCGCGGATCTTCTGAGGGTGATCGAGTGGGTGAACCCCACGGGACCCGTGGTGCTGTTCGGGCATAGCTTCGGTGGCCTGGTCGCCCTGAGCCTCACCGCCGAGCACCCCGGGGTCGCCGACGTCGTCGTGGTCTACGAGTCGCCCCTTCCGTGGGTCCTCGCGCGACCGTCGCCCACGCCGACGCCCGGCGACGACCCGGCGCTCGAGGCCGAGCGATTCTTCCGTCGCGTGGTCTCGGACTCCTCGTGGGAGCGCCTCGGCCCCAGTGAGCAGGAGTCGCGACGACGTGATGGTCCGGCACTCAGCGCCGATCTGCGCGTCATGACCGGTCCGGTCGCGCCCTGGGACCTCGAGGCCATCCACGTCCCGGTACGGTACCTCTACGGCGATCAGCGCGCGGTGCCCTACTACCACTCGTTGGCCCGGCGCCTCGAGGCCGCCAACCCCCTCTTCACGTCGCGCGAACTCCCCGGGGCCTCTCACGGCGCGCACCTCTCACACCCCGACGTCCTCGCGCGCGAGATCGAGGACGCGTTCGACCATCTACACCTCGATCCCCGCGACGGTGATCACCCCGCTCCCTCGTCCTGAGCCTCCCCCTCGCGGGCGGGGAGGCGCCACGACCGACGGTGATGCTCGCTGGGCCCGAGGAGGCGCAACGCGGCGAGATGAGAGGGTGTGGCGTACCCCTTGTTGTTCTCGAGGTCGTAGCCCGGCAGGGACCGCGCGAAGTCGTCGATCAGCGCGTCGCGATGCACCTTGGCGAGGACGCTGGCGGCGGCCACCGCGGCACACGACTGGTCGGCCCGGACCAACGTGGTGACCTCGGCGACGTCCACGTCGGGGTAGTGCGGACCGGTCGGTGTCAGCGTCGTCGCGCCACTGAGCCAGTCGTGGACCCCGTCGAGGATGCTGACGTCAGGTCGCAGCGCGAGTTGGGCGAGGGCGCGTCGGCCCGCGAGGCGCAGGGCGACACTCAGTCCCCACGCGTCGATCTCGCCGGCGCTCGCCGCACCCACCGCGTGGTCGCGGACCCACCCGAGGAGCGGCGCCACCAGCTGCTCGCGGACGCGACGCGCGACCGCCTTGCTGTCGCGGAGCCGAGGAGGGAACGGTCCCACCTCGGCGTCGACCACCACGACGCCCACGCAACACGGCCCGAAGGGGCTCCCGCGTCCCACCTCGTCCATCGCCGCGACCAAGCGATGCCCGCGTGCGAAGAGGCTCTCCTCGAACTCGAAGGTGGGGCTCGTCACCATCTCCCCTCCCGGGTCCGCGACCGAGAAGACCACGTCACATCGAATCCCTCGGTCGCCGGGCGTTCTCCACGCCCCTCATTCTCTCCGACCACGACCGGCCGCGCGGTCGACACGGTGGCGACGAGACGCGCCCGGAGCGACGGGGACGGCGCGTCGCCGCGAGGTGAGATTCTCGTTTGGAAGCGAACAGTCGTGTGCCTCCTCGTCGGCGTCGCGCGACGTCCCTCGTGACCTCGCTCACGCCCCTCGCGAGGGGGATCAAGGGATCACTGGGGGACAACGATGTCCACGCGTGTCGTGCGCGTGACCGATTACCCATTTCAATGTGATGAATTCTTACGATCTTCACACGGTTTTCTTGTGAAGGGTCGTTCGCGCCGGTACAGTGACATCCAGCCCGTCTTACTGGTGGGTAGGTTCAATCAACCACATTTGTGGTTTAGGGAGGCAATAGACACTATGCAAATCAGACACAAGCTCAGGCTTGCGACGACCATCGGCCTCGCGGCGGGTGCGTTGACGCTCGGCCTCGTGGCTCCGAGCGTGAGTGGTGCGGCCACCCCGAGTGGCACGCTGACCTTCGCCGAGGGACCGGGAGCGAACCCGAACTACATCTTCCCCTTCATGTCGTGCACGTACTTCTCCGTGTCCAACATCAACGGATTCCAGGACTTGACGTATCGTCCGCTGTATTGGTTCGGCACGGGCGCCGCGGCGACCTACAACCCCAGCCTCTCGTTAGCTGCCAACCCCGTGATGAGCAACGGCAACAAGACCGTGACGATCACCACCAAGGGCTGGAAGTTCAAGAGCGGCCAGACGATCAACGCGCAGTCGGTCATGTTCTTCTTGAACCTGTACCACGCCGAGAAGACGAACTACTGCGGCTACAACGCCGGCTACGGTATTCCCGACCAGGTGAAGAGCGTGACCAGCGGTGGTAACACGGTGACCATCAACTTCACCGGCCCGGTCAACCCCAACTGGATCCTCTACAACTACCTGTCGGAGATCACCCCCTTCCCCGACACCTGGGACGTGTCGGCAGCCGGCACCGCCTCGACCTGCGCGACCGGCACCTACGGTGCCGCGGCGACGGACGCGGCGTGCACCGCGGTGTTCAACTACATCGTGGGCAAGACCGGCCAGGGAATCGCGGGCAAGTTGACCACGTACGCGAACTCCTTCTGGCAGAGTGGCGCCAGTGGTCCGTACATCCTGACCAGCTTCGACAACCTCGGTAACGCGACTTTCGAGCCGAACCCCGTCTACGGTGGTCCCCAGAAGTCGATGGTCGCCAAGGTCGTCGAGATCCCCTTCGCCACCACCGCCGCCGAGCAGGTGGCCCTGCGTGAGGGCAAGGTGGACCTGGGCTACGTGGACCCGACCAACCTGACGTCGAGCGGTACGCCCACCAAGCCCGGTGCCAACTGGTCCGCGGTGGCGAGCCGGTACAACCTCGAGGTCGGCGCGCCGTGGTCGGTGGACTACGCGGCCTACAACTTCAACCCGAAGAACCCCGAGGCCAAGTTCCTGAACCAGCTCTACATCCGCCAGGCCCTGCAGATGACGGTCAACCAGCCTCAGATCATCAAGCAGGTCTACAAGGGTTACGGCTACCAGCAGATCAACGTGCTGCCGCCGAACACCGCGAAGGCGATCGCTGGCAACGCGTCGACGAAGAACCCCTACCCCTACAACCCGACCAAGGCCAAGGCCCTCTTGACCAGCCACGGTTGGGACCTGTCGAGCGGTAGCGCCGTCTGCGCCAAGCCCGGTACCGCCGCCAACGAGTGTGGCGCGGGCATCTCCAAGGGCAACACGCTGACCCTGACCATGGAGTACGGCAGCGGCATCCCGTCGCTGCAGACTCAGGTGGCCACCGAGGTCTCGGAGTGGAACACCCTGGGCATCGTCGCCAAGACGCTGGCCGAGCCCTTCGACAAGGTCGTGGGCGACTGCGTGAGCAACTCGGCGAGCTGGAGCATGTGCCTCTGGGGCGCGGGCTGGATCTACGCCCCGGACTACTACCCCTCGGGTGAGTGGGCCTTCGTCAAGGGTGCGAGCTTCAACATCGGCAAGTACTACAACCCGACGATGACCAAGCTGGTCAACGCCACGACGTTCGGCACCGCCTCACTGGGCGCCTACGCCAACTTCACGGCGCAGCAGCTTCCCATCCTCTACCAGAACAACGGCACCAACGCCTACTCGGGTCAGGGCATCGGAGAGGTCATCAAGACGTTGAAGAGCAAGATCGGCTTCACGCCGAACTCGCTGACCAACTTCAACCCGGAGTACTACTACTTCTAGAGGTCAATGAAGTGGACATGAAGAAGGGGGCCCCTTCGGGGCCCCCTTCTTCATGTCCGATTGACCTCGTCACGGCGCCGATGCGCGGACCCGTGGACGAGAAGCGACGCGGGTGAATTGCTAGACTCGTTCAGTGGGCGCCTACCTGGTTCGACGACTCGTGCAGTCCTTCGTCGTCTTTCTCATCGTGATGTTCGTGACCTTCATCCTGCCCTACTTCGAGACGGGCGGCATCCTGGCGCCGGCCTACGTCGTGCTGCAGAATCACGCCTCGCCATCCGCGGTCCACGCCTTCGCGGCCCAGAACGGACTCCTCAAGCCGTTCTACGTAAGGTTCTGGGACTACCTGTCGCAACTGCTCTTCCACGGCAACTGGGGGTACTCGTGGAAGAACCAGCAGACCGTGTGGTCGATCATGGTGACCTACATCCCGCGAACCATGTGGCTGGCCATCATCTCGCTGGTCATCACCGTCCTCATCGCCCTCCCCCTCGGGACGTACCAAGCCTCACGACGCAACTCCATCTTCGACTACAGCGCGACCAGCACGCTCTTCGTCCTCTACGGGGTCCCCGCATTCCTCCTGTGCCTGTTGATCCTGACCTGGTTCTCCATCGGGACCCTGCACCTGCCCACCCCGCCGACCGGAGGGTCGTCGCTGCAGATCTTCACCGACCCCAAGGCGTTCATCCTCCCGGTGGGGGCCCTGACTCTACTCAACCTGGCCTTCCTCAGTCGTTTCATGCGTTCCGCCGTACTGGACGTCTTGGTCCAGGACTACGTTCGCACCGCCAAGGCCAAGGGCTGTAACCAGCGCCGCGTCCTCTCGCACCACGCTTTTCGTAACGCCCTCGGCCCGATCGTCATCATCCTCGGACTGTTCCTGCCCGGTCTCTTCGGTGGTGCGTTGATCGTCGAGGAGGTCTTCAACTATCCCGGGATCGGATATCAGACGGTCAACGCCGCCCAGTACCTCGATATCCCGACCGTCCTCGGCATCACGCTCTTGACCACCGTCTTCACGTTGATCGGCAACCTGCTGGCCGACATCGGTCTCGGCGTCATCAACCCCCGAGTGCGCGTGGAGGGACGCTCATGACCATCGGCGAGTCGGCGACGCACGGCGAATACGGCACCGAGGGCGGAACGCACGCGCCCGCCCCACTGGCCGACGACAACGCGACGTTCGCCGCCTTCGTCCCCCTGTGGCGTCAGCGCCTACGGATCTTCCTCCAGAACAAGATGGCGATCATCTCGGTGGTCTACATCATCGTCATCTTCCTCATCAGCTTCCTCGGTCCCGTCGTGTGGCACACCAACCAAACCAATCAGGCGGCCGCCCTCTTCAACGTCGAGAACGCCCCGCCGTCGTGGCACTACCTCCTGGGCACCGACGCGTCGGGCTACAACGAGTTGGGGCGCATCATGTTCGGCGGTGAGTACTCACTCACCCTGGGCGTGCTCTCGGGCTTCGTCACCATCGTCATCGGGACCCTCTACGGGATGGTCTCGGGCTTCATGGGCGGCGTCGTGGACACCGTGCTGATGCGCATCCTCGACTCGTTCCTCTCGATCCCGATCCTCTTCCTCCTGCTCACCCTGGTCACCGTGTTCCAACGCACCACGGTGAGCCTGATCCTGATCATCGGATTCATCGGCTGGTTCGGCAATGCGCGCATCATTCGTGGCGACGCCCTGCTCATCAAGGAGTTGGAGTACTCCCAGGCGGCGAGGGCGATGGGTGGGGGGCGATGGCACATCATCCGCCGCCACGTCTTCCCCAACTCGGTGAGCAACATCGTGACGGTGTCGACCTTCGCCGTGGCCGACTCCATCTTGTTCCTCACGACCCTGGGCTACCTCGGTCTCGGCATCCCGCTCCCGGCCACGGACTGGGGCACGATGCTCAACAACGCCTCTCAGTACCTGGCGAACGGCTTCTGGTGGCAGATCTACCCGCTCGCGGTGATCTTCATCCTGCTCATCGTCGCCATCACCTACGTCGGCGAGGCGTTGCGTGATGCCTTCGAGGTTCGACTCCTCGAGCGATAGCGCCGCCCCGGGGTGGCCGTCGTGCCTCACACCGTGGCGCCGACACGACGTCCGCGACGCCGGTCGCGGGGTGACTCCTAGTTCGGGCGAGAGCCGAGGGCGACGGGGGTGTTGAGGGGGGACTTGAGCGGGAAGTGACACGCCGCCCGCTGGGTCCCGCTGAAATCACGGAACGCCGGCTCCTCATTGGCGCAGATGTCCTGCGCGTATTGGCAGCGCGTGCGGAAGCGGCAGCCCGACGGCGGATTCACCGCCGAGGGTAACTCGCCGACCACGCTGGCGCGGGCCACCCGGATGGCGGCGGGGTCGGGTGTCGGCACCGAGTCGAGGAGGCCCTGGGTGTAGGGATGGGCCGGCGAGCGGAAGACCGACTCGGCGTCGCCGATCTCCACGATCTTGCCCAGGTACATCACGGCGATGGTGTCGGCCATGTAGTACACGACCGCGAGGTCGTGGCTGACCATCACGTAGGTCATGCCGTACTGGCTCTGGAGGTCCTTCATCAGGTTGAGGATCTGCGCCTGGACCGACACGTCGAGTGCCGAGACGGGTTCGTCGGCGACGATCAGACGGGGGTTGAGCGCCAGGGCGCGCGCCAAGCCGATGCGCTGGCGCTGCCCGCCGGAGAACTCGTGCGGGTAGCGGTCGGCCACCTGGGGGTCGAGTCCCACCGAGCTCAGCAACTCCGCGACGCGCTGGCCCTGTTCCTTTCGCGAACCCATGCGCTGGATCGCGAGGGGTTCGCCCAGGATCCCCTCCACCTTCATCCGAGGGTCCAAGGACGAGTAGGGGTCCTGGAACATCATCTGTCGATCGCGACGCGACGCCCTCGAGGGCTTGTAGCCCTGCGCTGACACGAGTTGGTCGTCGAAGTACACCTCGCCCGCGGTGAGCGACTCGAGACCCACGAGCATCCGACCGATCGTGGTCTTGCCACAACCCGACTCGCCGACGAGGCCGAAGGTCTCGCCCTCGTAGAGCGAGAAACTCACGTCGGACACGGCGTGGACGGCGCCGACCTTGTGGCGGATCACGCCCTTCTTGATGGGGAACTCCTTGACGATACCCTGCGCGCGCAGGATCTCGCGGCGCTCCCTCGTCGCGCTCGCCGGTGTCGCCTCGTTCGAGCGCACCGTCACCGGCACGGGACCGTCGACGGGGTTGAAGCAGGCGAAGACGTGCCCGTCGCCCGTCATGGGGGGCTCGTTCTCGCGGCACCGATCGGTGGCGTGCGAGCAGCGCGGGGCGAAGCGGCAACCGACGATCTCATTGGTGAGGTTGGGCGGCATGCCCGCGATCGAGGCGAGGCGGTGCTTGGTGGTGTTCTCCATGCTCGGCATCGAGGCCAGGAGCGCCTGCGTGTAGGGGTGGCGCATCCCCGCGAAGAGTCTCGTGGTGGTGGCCTCCTCCGCCTTCTTCCCCGCGTACATGACGACGACGCGGTCAGAGCGACCCGCGATGACCCCCATGTCGTGGGTGATCAACAGCATCGCCATCTTCAACTCGCTGCGCAGGGTATCGAGGATGTCCAGGATCTGCGCCTGGATCGTGACGTCCAGTGCGGTGGTCGGCTCGTCGGCGATCAGCAGTGACGGGCTATTCACCAGTCCCATGGCGATGATGACCCGTTGGCGCAAGCCGCCCGAGAGTTCGAAGGGGTACTGGTCGAGTCGCTCCGCGGGTCGAGGCATCTCCACCATCTCGAGGACCTCGAGGGCGCGCTTGCGCGCCTCGGCGTCGCTCGCTCCGTCGTGGATGCGTAGGCCCTCGCCGATCTGACGTCCGATCTTCATCGTCGGGTTGAGCGAGCTCATGGGGTCCTGAGGGATGAGGGCCACGGACTTACCACGGTGCCCGCACATCTCGGCCTCGCTGAGCGACGCCAGATCGACGTCGTTCAATAGGACCTTCCCCCCCGAGATGTGGCCGTTGTTGGGCAGGAGCCGCATGATCGAGAGGCCCGTGGTGGTCTTGCCGCAACCCGATTCACCGACCAGACCGACGCACTCACCCGGCTCGACCTCGAGCGAGAAGTCATTGACGGCGGTCACGAATTTCTTCTGGACGCGGAATTGGACCGACAGGTTCTGAACCGAAAGCAGCGAAGTCATTAGAATGAAATCATAGTGCCGACCGGCCACGAGGCCCCGTCGGCGTCACGGTGACGCGGGGGACCTCGTGGGTCCCCGTCGACGACGCCACCGTATGATGAAGGGCGTATGGAGCCCCTCGCCATCGTGATCCCCTTACGGGACTTCGCCGAGGGCAAGAGTCGCCTGCGTTCCGCCGGCGTCGACGACGTGGAGCGGCTGATCCGAGGCTGGGCCGGCGCGGTGATCGAGGCGAGCCACCCGCGACCCACCTACGTGGCTTGCGAGTCAGCCCTCGTCGCCGCGTTCGCTCGCGAGCATGGCGCACAGGTCATCCTCTCGGACGCGCGCGACCTCAACGCCGCGGTCACCCACGCCCATCGAGTGCTGGCGCGCGACTATCGCTCCGTCATGGTGACCCACGGCGACCTTCGACAACCTCGCGGCCTGGGTCACTACGAACCCCCCGCCCCCGTGACGATCGTGGCCGACCATCACGGCACGGGGACCAACGTCCTCGTCGTCCCCGGGTCGGCGGACTTCACCTTCGCCTTCGGCGTCGACTCCGCGAGACGTCACGCCAGCGAAGCGGCCCGCCTGGGACTGCGCTGCGAGGTCACGCACTCGAGCGAGTGGGCCTTCGACATCGACGAGATCGACGATATGACGCCCTGACGACGAATGAGGGGGCCTTGCGGCCCCCTCATTCGAATGATCATCCGGGGATGTCAGACGCGTCTCGCCGACTACTTCTTGGCGGGAGCCTTCTTCGCGGCCGCGCGCTTCGCCGGAGCCTTCTTCGCTACGGCCTTCTTCGCGGGAGCCTTCTTGGCCACCGCCTTCTTCGCCGGAGCCTTCTTCGCTACGGCCTTCTTCGCGGGAGCCTTCTTGACGGCGGCCTTCTTCGCCGGAGCCTTCTTCGCTACGGCCTTCTTCGCCGGAGCCTTCTTAGCGGCGGCCTTCTTCGCCGGAGCCTTCTTGGCGGCTGCCTTCTTCGCCGGAGCCTTCTTCGCTACGGCCTTCTTCGCGGGAGCCTTCTTGGCCACTGCCTTCTTCGCGGCTGGTGCCACTTTCCCTCCTTGGGTTTCAACGTTGCATCAAATTGGGACCTCGCGCTCACCACCGTGATGTTCGCGTTGCCGGTACCGCCTTGATCGACGTGCACTCGACCATGTGCCATCCAGCTTCACAGCTGTACGACGACTGCTCGCAGTGCACGGTCTCTTGCGAGGAGGGCCACTCGGTCTTACGACAACAACTTGCGTGTCAGTGTCCCCTCCGCAAAGGACACTTAAAGTCCACTCGGTTTGTATCGCAATGTCAAGCATCCTGCGTACTTTTCCCAACCGATGCGCAAGGTGACAATCGATCACGGCATCTACCTCGGACGCGCGAACCAACGCGACGTGTCGAGTGGACCGCAACACTCGACCCTCGTGCTCGGTCCTAGTCGCAGTGGCAAGACGACGTCGCTCATCATTCCCAATCTCCTCATGACGTCGCGATCGTCGATCATCACGTCGACGAAGGACGACGTGCTGCGCGTCATGAACGGAGCGCGTCGCGACGGAGCGACGTTGCTCTTCGATCCTTCGGGCACCGTGACGACGCCCCCCGGCGTGCGACGCGTCGGTTACTCGCCGATCCGACAAGCCCGCACCTGGGACGGTGCGGTGCTCGCGGCGCGCGCCCTCGTCGACGTGAGTCGACGGCGGCACCTCGACGAGGGCGAGTCGCACTGGAACGAACGCGCCGGTGCGCTCATCGCGCCCCTGCTGCACGGCGCCGCGCTGCGCGACGAGTCCTTGGGCCAACTCGCCACCCGCGTCGACGCGCGCCACGGCGACGACGTCGCCGCCGACCTGGCCGCGCGCTACGGCGACTCGCACGCCAGCGTCGCCCTGATCAGGGGGGTTCTCGCGACCGAGGAACGTGAACGTTCGGGCATCTGGTCAACGACCTCGGGACTGTTCGCGGGCGTGCGCACCGACGCCGCGCGCGCGGCGGCCCGCGAAGCCCCCCTCGACCTCGACGAGTTCCTCAGCGGACCCCACCAACTCCACGTCGTCGCACCGAGCCGCTACCAAGCCGTCACCGTCCCCTTGGTCGTGGGACTCATCGACGAGGTCATCCACGCGACCTACGACCGACACCACGAGGGAGCGCGACTGCTCCTGGCCCTGGACGAGTTGGCCAACGTCGCGCCGCTGCCGCGCCTGGC
>JAGXBH010000003.1 GCA_018971185.1 Acidobacteriota bacterium | reverse complement strand
GAGGGCGCCGCCTCGCGCCGTGCCGCGGCGGCCGACGGGGCCGCGCGTCGTCGTGCGCAACGCGCCACGCCTCGCGAGTTCTTCACCCAGGTGCGTGAGGAGTTGCGTCAGGTGGCGTGGCCCACTCGCCCCGAGACGATCAACTACACGACCATCGTCGGGTTCGTCCTGATCTTCATGACGGCGCTCATCTTCGGTCTCGGATACGGCTTCTCGAAGTTCGTCACGTTCCTCTTCCAGAAGTAAGGCGAGATCATGAACGACACGCAGACCCCCATCGAGCACGACGAGAACGAGCACGACGACAACGAGATCCTCGACATCACGATCCTCGACGACGACGCCGCCGACGACGAGGGGGCCATCGCCGAGAGCGCCTTCGACCGTCCGGGTCGTTGGTACATCGTGCACACCTTCGCCGGTCACGAGAAGAAGGTGATTGGCGCCCTCAACAACATCATCAAGAGTCGTGAGCTGACCGATCAGATCTACGAGATCTACCTCCCGGAGGAGGACGTCACCGAGTTCAAGTCGGGCAAGAAGGTCACGGTCGCCAAGCGGATGTTCCCCAGTTACCTGCTGATCCGTTGCGAGCCGGACCCCGAGATCTTCTACGTCATCGGGTCGACCCCCGGCGTGACGGGGTTCGTCGGGGCGGAGAAGACCCGGCCCACGGCGTTGACCCGCCGCGAGGTGGACAACATCATCCGACCCCAGGTCGAGGGTGTGGAGGTACCGGTCGCCAAGCGTCGCCTACCCACTCACGAGTTCGAGATCAACGACACCGTGCAGATCAAGAGTGGCCCCTTCGCGACGTTCTCGGGTCACGTGGCCGAGATCAACGAGGACCAGCTCAAGGTCAAGGTGCTGGTCGACATCTTCGGTCGCGAGACGCCGGTCGAACTCGAATTCACGCAGATCACGAAGCTCTAGGACTTAAGGAGTCACCATGGCCAAGAAGGTTGTTGCCGTCGTCAAGATCCAGCTCCAGGCGGGCGGGGCCACCCCGGCGCCGCCCGTGGGTACCGCGCTCGGGCCCCACGGGATCCAGACGATGGAGTTCTGCAAACAGTACAACGCCGCCACCGAGGCGATGAAGGGCACCGTCATCCCGGTCGACATCTCGATCTACGACGACCGCTCCTTCACGTTCGTCCTGAAGACTCCGCCCACGCCGGTGCTATTGCGCCAGGCCGCGGGTATCGAGAAGGGTGCGCACCTGGCCGGCCGTGAGACGGTCGCGTCGGTGACGATGGCCCAGATCGAGGAGATCGCGACGACCAAGATCAAGGACCTCAACACCGATGACCTCGAGCAGGCCAAGCTGCAGATTGCCGGCACCGCTCGCTCCATGGGCATCGCGGTCGCGGGCTAGGAGAGAACAATGAAGCACGGCAAGAACTACAAGAACGCGTTGGCCCAGGTGAACCGTGAGGAGTTGATCACGGTCAACGAGGCCCTCGACAAGGTCAAGGCCCTGGCGAGCGCGAAGTTCGACGAGACGGTCGAGTTGGCGGTGCGCCTCGGTGTGGACCCCCGCAAGGCCGAGCAGATCGTACGCGGCACGATCTCGCTACCCGCCGGCACGGGCAAGACCAATCGCATCGCGGTCTTCGCCTCGGGTGAGAACGCCCAGGCGGCGCGTGACGCGGGTGCCGATTTCGTGGGTGCGGAGGACCTGGTTGCCAAGGTGGCCGGCGGATTCCTGGACTTCGACATTGCGATCGCGACCCCGGACCTCATGGGTCAGGTCGGTGGACTGGGCCGCGTGCTCGGCCCCCGTGGTCTCATGCCCAACCCCAAGACCGGTACCGTCACCATGGACGTGGCCAAGGCCGTGGGTGAGTTCAAGGGCGGACGCGTCGAGTACCGCACCGACAAGATCGGCAACGTCCAATTGCGCGTCGGCAAGGTGAGCTTCTCGCGCGAGGACCTCGCGCGCAACGTGCACGCCGTCATCGACGAGTTGGTGCGCGTCAAGCCCGCCAGCGCGAAGGGGCGCTACCTCCTCTCGATCACCGTGTCCTCCACGATGGGTGTCGGCGTCAAGATCGACCCGACGCGTACGCGCGAGGTCGACGAGGTGCTGACCCCGGCGTAGTCGGGACCAGTCGTTTTGACGCCGCCCGCCGTGCGTCACTAGCATGTATCGACGCACGAGAGTGCCACAGTTTGAAGAACGCCGAAGACATCCGGTGTGGGAAACCACGTAAGTGGCCTCATTCGAGGCCCGCCTGACGAGGAATTCGAGTTCACCGCCGGGTGTCTCGTTTGCTGCGATGTCCGAGGCCCGTACCGGGCGGCATCCGGTGAAGGAGTTCACATGAACAAGATTCGCCCCGCGAAGGTCGCGACCGTCGACGAAGTCAAGGCCAAGGTCGACTCGACCAGCACCGCTCTCGTCACCGAGTACCGCGGGCTCACCGTGGCCGAGATCTCCAACGTCCGACGCCAGTTGCGCACCCTCGGGGCCGACTACAAGGTCTTCAAGAACACCCTGGTACGTCGCGCCGTGGTGGGGACCAGCGCCGAGCCCCTCACCGAGTTCCTCGAAGGACCGACGGCCATCGCCTTCGTCGAGGGGGACGTCTCGGCGGTGGCCAAGGCCCTGCGTGACCTGGCCAAGGCGTCGCCCAAGTTGATCCTGAAGGGGGGCGTGCTCGACGGAAAGGCCCTCGGCCCCAAGGACATCAGCGCCCTCGCCGACCTGCCCAGCCGTGACGTGCTGCTGGCCCAGTTCGCCGGCGCCCTCGCCTCGCCCCTGCGCACCATGGCCGGCCTCTTGAAGGCCGTGCCCCAAAACCTCGCCTACGGCCTCTCGGCCCTGCTCGACTCCAGGGGTGGCCCCGTGGCCGCTGCGGGGGTCGACGCGGTCGAGCCGGCCGCCGAGACTCCGGCCGGGGTCGAGGAAGCTGCCGATGCAGCGAGCGACGACGCCGCGACACCCGTCGCCGATGTCGAGGTGACCGCCGAGGCCCCCGCCGAGGCTGCCGCCGAGCCTGAGGCGCCCGAGGGCGTCGCGAGCGAACCGGCCGAATAACCAACCATCGCAGTAACGAAACGAAAAGTGAAAGGAATCACCATGGCTGGAACCCTGACCAAGGAGCAGATTCTCGACGGCATTGCTGAGCTGTCGGTGATCGAGCTCAGCGAGCTCTTGAAGGAGTTCGAAGAGAAGTTCGGCGTGACCGCGGCGGCCCCCGTGGCCGTGGCCGCGCCCGTCGCGGCGGGCGGCGGCGGTGCCGAGGAGTCGGCGGCGGAGGAGAAGAGCGACTTCGACGTCATCTTGACCGACGGCGGCGACAAGAAGATCGCCGTCATCAAGGAAGTCCGTGCCCTGACCAACCTCGGGCTGAAGGAAGCAAAGGACCTGGTCGACGGCGCTCCCAAGCCCGTCCTGGAGAAGGTCTCCAAGGCCGACGCCGACAAGGCCAAGGCCGCCCTCGAGGCCGCCGGCGCCACCGTCGAGCTCAAGTAGTCACGGTCGTTCCACGAGGCCCCGACCGGCGTGCCGGTCGGGGCCTCGTGCTCGATCGGCGCGGTACTTGACCGCGGCGGCGAATTTGCCTATGGTGAGCGAAGCCCCCGTGGCGATGCCCGTGTAATTCGGGCATCATTTGCGCTTTGGCGCTTTAGAGTAGTAGTGTCGAAAGACCGTGTCCCTGCGCCTTATTTTGTCAACCCTTGACGAGGATTTCGCCGTAGCGGCCCGCAATCAATGCAGTAGCCACCCACTTACACGGAGGATAGACCGTTGACGTCTCGGTCCACTAGCCCCGAACGCTTTAATTTCTCGGCCCTGGGTGAAGCCCACCCCCTGCCCAATCTGCTGGAGATCCAGCGCGACAGTTTCGACCTGTTCATGAAGCAGGGGCTACGCGAGGCGTTCGAGGCGCTCTCACCGATCTCAGACTTCACCGGTCGTCTCTCCCTGGAGCTCGAGTTCGACCCCGACGACCCGGACCTGAAGAGCCCGCCCAAGTTCACCGTCGAGGAGTGCCGCCAGCGTGCGACCACCTACTCTCAGCCGATCTTCGTGCGCGCGCGCTTCTTGAACTCCGACACCGGTGAGATCAAGGAACAGACCGTCTTCATGGGCGACTTCCCGATCATGACCGAACAGGGGACCTTCATCATCAACGGCACTGAGCGCGTCGTGGTGAGCCAGCTGGTCCGTTCGCCGGGCGTCCTCTTCCAGCCGGGCAAGGACGAGAAGGTGGCCTTCGAGGGTACGATCCACCCGAGTCGTGGTGAATGGCTCCAGGTCGACCTCGAGGAGAAGAAGAACAAGGCGGCCAATGCCGGTGCGCGTATCGCGCGTAAGCGCCGCATCTCGATCTTCACCCTGCTGCGCGCCCTCGACACGTCGATGGACGAGGCCTTCTTCGAGAAGTTCGTGGCGCACTTCGACTTCCTCGAGGATCAGTTCCACGCGGACTGGAAGAAGGCGCACCTCGAGATCGCCAAGCACATGGACAAGTACGGTCTCGAGGACAATCCCGAGAGCTTCGCGCGCGCGAGCCAGGAGACGGCCTGGCTGGAGATCTACCGCCGCGCCCGTCCCGGCGAGGTGCAGACCATCGAGGCCGCTCGTCAGTACTTCGAGGGTGCCTTCTTCTCCGAGAAGCGCTACGACCTGAGTCGGGTGGGGCGCTACAAGCTCGACCGCAAGCTCGGCGCCGAGATCGAGAAGAACGTCGAGATCTTCGGGGACCTACTGGAGAGGCCCGACGAGTCCCTTCACGTGCTGTCGAAGGCCGAGGTGCTCGCGACGGCGACCTACCTGCTCAACCTGGCGCGCGATCGCACCGCCAAGGAGACCACGTACCACATCGACGACCAGGACCACTTCGCGAACCGCCGCATCCGCAGCGTGGGTGAGTTGATCCAGAACGCCCTGCGCACCGGTCTGTCGCGCATGGAGCGCGTGGTGCGCGAGCGCATGAACACCCAGGACGTCGAGGCCATCGCGCCCCAGACCCTGATCAACATCCGTCCCGTGATGTCGGCGATCAAGGAGTTCTTCGCCACGTCGCAGTTGAGCCAGTTCATGGACCAGAACAACCCGTTGTCGGGGCTCACCCACAAGCGTCGTCTGTCGGCGCTGGGACCGGGTGGTCTGTCGCGCGAGCGCGCCGGGCTCGAGGTTCGTGACGTCCACTCCTCGCACTACGGCCGCATGTGTCCGATCGAGACGCCCGAGGGCCCCAACGTCGGTCTGATCGGCTACCTGGCCAACTACGCGCGCATCAACGAGTACGGCTTCATCGAGACGCCGTATCGCGTCGTCACCGGCGGGCGCGTCACCGGGGAGATCCGGTACTTCACCGCCGACGAGGAGGAGCGCTACGTCATCGCCCAGGCCAACACCGAGGTCGACGAGTCGGGGCAGTTGACGGCCGACCGCGTCCTCGTGCGCCGCGGCCCGATCGGCACCGGCCTTCGCGTCGGGGCGTCCAACAAGTCCTCCTCGACCACCTCGGAGATCGACTTCGTCAAGCCCGACGAGGTGGAATTGATGGACGTGTCGACCAAGCAGGTGATCTCGGTGGCCACGTCGCTGATCCCCTTCGTGGAGCACGACGACGCTCAGCGCGCCCTGATGGGCGCCAACATGCAGAAGCAGGCCGTGCCGCTCATCATGCCCGAGGCCCCCTTCGTGGGCACCGGTATGGAGGCGCGCGCCGCGCTCGACTCCGGTGACGTGCTCTTGGCCGAGGGCGACGGCGTCGTCACCTCGGTGTCGGGCGACCGCGTGGTCGTCGAGTACGACAAGGGCGTCACCGACCGTTACGGCAATGCGCTGGGCAAGAAGCAGTACAACCTGAACAAGTTCCGCCGTTCCAACCAGGACACCTCCATCAACCAGAAGCCCCTCGTGGTCGGCGGCGAGACCGTGACCAAGGGGGACCTGCTCGCCGACGGGACCAGCACCTCCAACGGTGAGTTGGCTCTGGGCAAGAATCTGCTCGTGGCGTACATGCCATGGGAGGGTTACAACTACGAGGACGCCATCATCTTGAACGAGCGCCTCGTGCGCGACGACGTCTTGACGTCGATCCACGTCAAGGAGTACGAGATCGACGCGCGCGACACCAAGCTGGGTGCCGAGGAGATCACCCGCGACATCCCGAACCTGCCCGACGACATCCTGGCGGACCTCGACGACATGGGTATCGTGCGCATCGGTGCCGAGGTCGAGCCGGGGGACATCCTGGTGGGTAAGGTCACGCCCAAGGGCGAGACCGAGCAATCGCCCGAGGAGCGCCTGTTGCGCGCGATCTTCGGCGAGAAGGCGCGCGAGGTGCGCGACACCTCGCTCAAGGTCCCCCACGGCGAGTCCGGCAAGGTCATCGACGTCAAGGTGTACAGCCGTGACGAGGACCACGAGATGCAGCCCGGCGTGAACCAGCTCGTGAAGGTCTACGTCGCCCAGAAGCGCAAGATCTCCGAGGGCGACAAGCTCGCCGGACGCCACGGAAACAAGGGCGTCATCTCGAAGATCCTGCCCGAGGAGGACATGCCCTTCATGGCCGACGGTACGCCGGTCGACATCATCCTGAGTCCGTTGGGCGTGCCGAGCCGTATGAACGTCGGTCAGGTGCTCGAGAGCCACCTGGGCTACGCCGCGCGCCACGGGTGGGACGGCGTCGAGGTCAACCCGGCCGTTGGCACGTCGGGACACGACGACCAGCGCCAGACGACGACGCGTCCCTACCGCAAGACCCGCCCGCGCACCGAGCCCGCGGTCTACGTCGCGACGCCCTCCTTCGACGGCGCGCACTGGGACGAGACCGAGCGAGCCAAGGACAAGCCGACGATCCAGCAGACCTTCGCGCGTCTGAACGTCGACGGAGCGAACGGCAAGCGCCTCCTGTCGAGCGGCAACGACGGCAAGGTCGTGCTCTACAACGGTCGCACCGGTGAGCCCTACGACAACCAGATCTCGGTGGGTTACGCCTACATCTTGAAGCTCGCGCACATGGTCGACGACAAGATCCACGCGCGTTCGACCGGCCCGTACTCGATGATCACCGCGCAGCCGCTCGGGGGTAAGGCCCAGTTCGGTGGTCAGCGCTTCGGTGAGATGGAGGTCTGGGCCCTCGAGGCCTACGGGGCCGCGTACGCGCTCCAGGAGCTGTTGACGGTCAAGTCCGACGACATGAAGGGCCGCGAGCGCGCCTACGAGTCGATCGTCAAGGGGCAGAACCTCCCCGAACCCGGAATCCCCGAGTCGTTCAAGGTTCTCATCAAGGAAATGCAGTCACTGTGTCTCAACGTGGAAGTGCGCGACAAGGTCGGCGCCCACGTGGACCTGGCGGACACGGAGGAGGACTTCTTCTCGGTGACGCGCGAACTGGGCATCGACATCAGTCGACCCGAGCGCGGCTCCGACGAGGAGGACGCCCGCCGTGCCGCGGAAAGGAAGTTGTCATGAGCCCCCTCGACGTCAATCAGTTCGACGAGCTGAGCATCGGACTGGCGACCGCCCAGAACATCCGTAGCTGGTCCTCGGGCGAGGTGAAGAAGCCCGAGACGATCAACTACCGCACGCTGCGTCCCGAGAAGGACGGCCTGTTCTGCGAGAAGATCTTCGGACCCCAGAAGGCGTGGGAGTGCGCGTGCGGCAAGTACAAGCGCGTACGTTTCAAGGGCATCGTCTGCGAGCGCTGCGGCGTGGAGGTCACGTCGGACAAGGTCCGTCGCGACCGCATGGGTCACATCGCCCTGTCGGCGCCGGTGGTGCACATCTGGTACCTGCGCGGCACGCGTTCGTGGCTGGCCTACCTCCTGATGGGCACGGCCCCGAAGGAGGAGCTCAAGGCCAAGCAACTCGAGAAGGTCATCTACTTCGCCGCCCACATGGTCACCCACGTGGAGGTCGAGCGTCGCCACGAGGACCTGGCCGAACTGCGCCAGGCCCTCGCCGAGGAGCAGGTCGAGATCGCCGAGCGCGAGGCCAAGGCCCTGGACAACAAGCTCAAGGACATCGAGGCCCGTGCCGCGAAGCTCGAGACGGACGGCGCGAAGGAGTCCGAGTTGCGCGCGTTGCAGCGCGGCACCGAGAAGGAGCTCGACACGGTGCGCGGTCGCTTCGCCGAGGAGCGCGAACTGGCCAAGCAGGCCTTCGACACCTTCGAAGGACTGCACTCGCGCCAGATCATCGAGGACGAGGTGCTCTACCGCGAGATGGAGTTCCGCTACGGCGAGTACTTCGAGGGGGGCATGGGCGCCGACGCGATCCTGCAGCTCATCGATCGCATGGACCTGGACGAGGAAGAGCGCACGATGCGCGAGATGATCGACGCCAAGGACGGGCGCAAGCCCCTCTCGGCGCAACGTCACGCCAAGTTCCTGAAGCGTCTGGCCATCGTGCAGTCGTTCAATCGCCGTGACGCTCACGGACATCGTTTGAACGACCCGCGCGCGATGATCCTCGAGGCCGTCCCCGTCATCCCGCCGGACCTGCGGCCGATGGTCCAGCTTGACGGTGGCCGCTTCGCCACCTCGGACCTGAACGACCTCTACCGTCGCGTCATCAACCGCAACAACCGTCTCAAGCGCCTCCTCGACCTCGGCGCGCCCGACATCATCGTCAACAACGAGAAGCGCATGCTCCAAGAGGCCGTCGACGCCTTGTTCGACAACGGCCGTCGCGGACGTCCGGTGGCCGGTCAGAGCGGTCGGCCCCTGAAGTCGCTGTCGGACATGCTCAAGGGTAAGCAGGGTCGCTTCCGCCAGAACCTGCTGGGCAAGCGCGTGGACTACTCGGGCCGTTCGGTCATCGTGGTGGGTCCCCAGCTGAAGTTGCACCAGTGTGGTCTGCCCAAGATGATGGCCCTGGAGTTGTTCAAGCCCTTCGTCATGAAGCGCTTGATCGAGACCCAGGTGGCGCAGAACATCAAGAGCGCCAAGCGGATGGTGGAGCGCCGCAAGACCGTGGTCTGGGACGTCCTCGAAGAGGTCATCCGTGAGCACCCCGTGTTGCTCAACCGCGCTCCCACGCTGCACCGACTCGGTATCCAGGCCTTCGAGCCCATCCTCGTCGACGGCAAGGCGATCCAGATCCACCCGCTCGTCTGCAAGGCCTTCAACGCGGACTTCGACGGTGACCAGATGGCCGTGCACGTGCCGCTGTCGGCCGAGGCCCAGGCCGAGGCGCGCATCTTGATGCTCTCGACCAACAACATCTTCACCCCGGCCACCGGGCGCCCCATCACCGAGCCCGCCCAGGACATGGTCTTCGGGGCGTACTACCTGACGCTGCCGGCCGACGAGACGTTGGAGAACCCGCGGGTCTTCCGCCACGTGTACGAGATCGAGAACGCCCTGGCGGACCGGGTCATCACCCTGCGTACGCCGATCGAGATCCGTCCGCTCGAGGGATCGTCGCTCGATGTGCGCCTCGAGGGTGCGGGTGTCGAAGTGCGCGGCGCGAGCCGCTCGCTCCAGACGACCGCGGGCCGAGTGTTCTTCAACGAGGCGCTGCCCTTTGGCTTCCGCTTCGTGAACGAGCTGATCGGCAAGAACGCCACGCCGATCGGATCGATCGTGGAGGAGATCTCGGCCAGTTTCGGCCGTCAGGAGGTCGCCACGGCTCTGGACGCGATCAAGTCGCTGGGCTTCAAGTACGCCACCAAGTCGGGGCTCACGATCTCGATCGACGACGTCGTCACGACGTCGGAGAAGGCCGAGATCCTGAACAAGTACGAGGAGCAGGCCGCCAAGGTCGAACTCAACTACCGCCGCGGCGTGATCGTCGACGACGAGCGTCGCCAGCAGGAGATCGAGATCTGGACGAATGCCAACAAGGAGGTCGGTGACGCCACCGACCGCGCGATGAACGTCCAGATCGACAACCCGATCCGCATGATGGTGGACTCGGGCGCGCGTGGTAACTCCTCGCAGATCCGTCAGATCGCCGCCATGAAGGGACTGGTGTCCAACCCGCGCGGTGAGATGATCCCGCGACCGATCAAGTCCTCGTTCCGCGAGGGCCTCTCGGTCCTGGAGTACTTCATCTCGACACACGGTACGCGCAAGGGTCTGGGCGACACCGCCCTTCGCACCGCGGACTCGGGCTACTTGACGCGTCGACTCGTCGACGTGGCCCAGGAGCTCATCGTCAAGGAGTTCGACTGCGGGACCCCGCGCGGCATGTGGATCGAACACGTGGCCGCCGACACCCGCGGGCAGCGCGCGCACCTCGAGACCAAGCTCTGGGGCCGCGTGGTCGCCGAGGACGTGGTGATGAGCGACGGTTCGACCGTGAGCGCCGGCACCATGCTGTTGATGGACGACGTCGAGCGCCTGCGTGACGACGCCGCGGTGAGCCGGGTGCGGGTACGCACCACGCTGACCTGCGACGCGGTCCAGGGGGTGTGCGCCGCCTGTTACGGTCTGTCACTGGCGACGCACCAGCTCGTCGAGCTCGGCGAGGCGGTCGGGGTGATCGCCGCGCAGTCCATCGGTGAGCCCGGCACGCAGTTGACGATGCGCACGTTCCACTCCGGTGGTGTGACCGAGAGCGACATCACCCACGGCCTGCCGCGCGTGGTGGAGCTCTTCGAGGCCCGTACCCCCAAGGGCGCGGCCAAGGTCGCCGAGTTCTCGGGGGTCGTACGCGTGGAGTTGATCGGTCGTGAGCGCAAGCTCACCGTGGTGGGTAACGACGGGGAGTTGCAGGAGGAGTCGATCTCGATCGCGCGCCACCTGCTGGTCGAGGACGGCCAGGAGATCGAGGTCGGCACGCCGCTGCACGACGGCCCTCTCGACCCCAAGCTGATGATGAAGTTCCGCGGCACCCGAGAGACTCAGCAGTACTTGGTCGAGGAGGTCCAGAACGTCTATCGCGACCAGGGTGTGTCGATCCACGACAAGCACATCGAGCTGATCGTGCGCCAGATGACGCGGCGCGTGCAGATCGTGGACGCGGGTGACTCGCCCTGGCTGCCGGGCGCGATGATCGACGTCAAGCTCTTCAACGACACCAACAACGCCCTCGAGGAGAACTCCAAGGAGTCCGCTGACGGGCGCGCCCAGTTGATGGGGATCACGAAGGCGTCGCTGGCGACGGACTCGTGGCTCTCGGCCGCCTCCTTCCAGGAGACGACGCGCGTGCTCACCGAGGCGGCCATCGAGGGCAAGCGCGACCACCTCGTGGGGCTCAAGGAGAACATCATCATCGGAAAGTTGATCCCGGCGGGCTCGGGTCTGGACCACTACAACAAGCGCGAGCTGCGTCTGGAGATGCCCGACGCCGAACTGCTGCCCGAGTGGGCGCAGGTCAGCGACGACGACCTGGACCTGGCGAGCCTGCTCGGCGAGTTGCCGTCGGACGACACGTTCTCGGCGGACTTGAGCGCGTTCCAGAACATCGGGGCGAACTACGACGAGTCGGCCATGCCCGAGAACGACGCGACCAACCTCGAGGACGGGTTGGGCGAACAGGCGCTTTAGGCGGACGACCCGCCGCCCGGCGAGACGCCGGCGGCGGGTTTGCCGTTTTGGCCGTTAGTGGCCTAAGATAGAAAGTCCGCGCGCTGGCATCGCTGGCGCGTGTTACGAACGATGTACAACTAGAAGAGGTTCTGCGTGCCCACAATTGCACAGTTGGTCCGAAAGGGCCGACAGGACAAAGTATCCAAGACCAAGACGCCGGCGCTCAAGGGTGCGCCGCAGCGTCGTGGCGTGTGCACGCGTGTGCACACGGTGACCCCGAAGAAGCCGAACTCGGCGCTTCGCAAGGTCGCGCGCGTCCGTCTGACCTCAGGGGTCGAGGTGACCGCCTACATCCCTGGCGTGGGCCACAACCTCCAGGAGCACTCGATCGTCCTGGTCCGCGGCGGTCGCGTCAAGGACCTCCCCGGTGTGCGATACAAGATCATTCGCGGCGCGCTGGACACCTCGGGCGTCCGCGACCGCAAGCAGGCCCGTAGCCGCTACGGCGCCAAGAAGGAGAAGTAATGCCGCGCAAAGGTCCCGCTGTCCGCCGTGAGGTCCCCGCGGACCCGATCTACAAGTCGGTCCTGGTGACCCAGATCACCAACAAGATCCTGGAGCGCGGTAAGCGCACGATCGCTGAGCGGATCGTCTACACCGCCCTTGAGATGGTCGAGGAGAAGACGGGCGCGGACCCGGTGGCCGCGCTCAAGCGCGCCCTCGAGAACGTGCGTCCGGAGCTCGAGGTCCGTAGCCGTCGTGTCGGTGGTACGACCTACCAGGTCCCCGTCGAGGTCCGCCCGCGTCGCGCGACCACGCTGGCGATCCGCTGGCTGACCGATTTCGCCAAGAAGCGCCGAGAGAAGACCATGGCCGAGCGCCTGGCCAACGAGATCATCGACGCCTCCAACGGGGTCGGCGCCGCCGTGAAGCGCCGCGAAGACATGGCCAAGATGGCCGAATCCAACAAGGCGTTCGCCCACTACCGCTGGTAAGCAAAGAGAGTACGTTCACATGAGCACCCCCCGCGAGATCTCCCTCGAAAAGGTTCGCAACATCGGCATCATGGCCCACATCGACGCCGGCAAGACCACGACGACCGAGCGCATCCTGTTCTACACCGGTAAGAGCTACAAGATCGGTGAGGTCCACGAGGGCGCGGCCGTCATGGACTGGATGGTCCAGGAGCAGGAGCGCGGCATCACCATCACCTCCGCGGCCACCACGTGCTACTGGAAGGGTCACCGGATCAACATCATCGACACCCCTGGTCACGTCGACTTCACCGTGGAGGTGGAGCGCTCGCTGCGCGTCCTCGACGGTGCGGTCGCCGTCTTCGACGCGGTCGCCGGCGTGGAGCCCCAGACCGAGACCGTGTGGCGTCAGGCGAACAAGTACAACGTCCCGCGCATCTGCTTCGTCAACAAGATGGACCGCACCGGCGCGGACTTCTTCCGCTGCGTGGACATGATCCGCGACCGCCTGAGCTGCGTGCCCGCAGTCATCCAGCTGCCGATCGGCGCCGAGGGTGACTACCAGGGGATCATCGACGTCGTGGCGATGAACGCCACGATCTATCACGACGACAAGGGTGAGAAGCTCGAGGTGGTGCCCATCCCCGACGAGTACCGGGCCCAGGCCGAGGAGTACCACGCCGGCCTGATCGACATCCTGACCACCTACGACGACGAGTTGATGGAGAAGGTGCTCAACGACGAAGTGCCCTCCACCGACGACCTGCACGCCGCACTGCGTCGTGGGACCCTCGGCGGCCACTGCGTGCCGATCCTCAACGGTTCGGCCTTCAAGAACAAGGGCGTGCAGCCCATGCTCGACGCCGTGGTCGACTACCTGCCGTCGCCGCTCGACCTGCCACCGACCCACGGCACCAAGCCCGGCAAGGAGGACGAGGAGTTCCGCAACGCCGACGACGCCGAACCCTTCTCGGCCCTGGCCTTCAAGATCATGACCGACCCCTACGTGGGTAAGTTGACCTTCTTGCGCGTGTATTCGGGCACCCTGGAGAAGGGCGACACCGTCA
The DNA here is from genome assembly GCA_018971185.1 of Acidobacteriota bacterium. Lineage (GTDB taxonomy): Bacteria > Actinomycetota > Acidimicrobiia > Acidimicrobiales > RAAP-2 > RAAP-2. Next base: position 81,054 of record JAGXBH010000003.1, on the reverse strand, counting down.
TCAACACGACGAAGGGCTCGAAGAAGGAGCGTCTGAGCCGGCTCCTGCTGATGCACGCGAACAACCGTGAGGACCTCGACACCATCCGCACGGGTGACATCGTGGCGGCGGTGGGGCTCAAGCAGGTCACGACCGGTGACACGCTGTCCGCGGTCGACAAGCCGATCCAGCTGGAGAACCTCGTGTTCCCCGAGCCGGTCATCCACGTCGCCGTCGAGCCCAAGACCAAGGCGGACCAGGACAAGCTGTCGAAGGCGCTCTACTCGCTGTCCGAGGAGGACCCGACCTTCCGCGTCCGTTCCGACGAGGAGACCGGTCAGACGGTGATCTCGGGCATGGGCGAGCTGCACCTCGAGGTGCTGGTCGACCGCATGCTGCGCGAGTTCGCCGTGGACGCGAACGTCGGTAAGCCCCAGGTGGCGTACCGCGAGACCGTGCGCAAGAAGGTCGAGAAGGTCGAAGAGAAGTACGTGCGCCAGACGGGTGGTAAGGGTCAGTACGGACACGTCGTCATCACCTTGGAGCCCACGGGTCCCGGCGGTGGCTACGAGTTCGTCGACGAGATCACCGGCGGCGTGATCCCCAAGGAGTACATCGGTCCGGTCAACCAGGGCATCACCGAGGCGCTGACCTCGGGCGTGCTGGCCGGGTATCCGATGGTGGATGTGCGCGTGCGCCTGACCTTCGGTTCGTACCACGACGTGGACTCCTCGGAGATGGCGTTCAAGATCGCCGGTTCCATCGCCGTGAAGAAGGCCGCGCGCCTGGCGAACCCCGTGTTGCTCGAGCCCGTGATGGCCGTGGAGGTCGTCACGCCCGAGGACTACATGGGTGACGTCATCGGCGACCTCTCGTCGCGCCGGGGGCGCATCGAGGGCATGGAACAGCAGGGCAATGGCCAGACCATCCGGGCTCTCGTGCCCCTGGCGGACATGTTCGGCTACGCTACTGACCTGCGTTCTCGCACCCAAGGGCGCGCGACGTACAGCATGCAATTCCACTCCTACGCAGAAGTACCTGACGCGATCGCCAAGGAGATCGTGGCCAAGGCCACCGGTGCGTAAGAGGCAGTAAAGCACTGGGTGACCAGTGAATACCAAGGTCCAAACCGTCGTCGGGGAGGGCCGAAACAAAACCGACGTGCTCACAGTGGGCTCGTCACGAGACAGAAAGTTAGTCCCCGACAATGGCAAAGCAGAAGTTCGAGCGCACTAAGCCGCACGTAAATATCGGAACCATGGGTCACATTGACCACGGTAAGACCACTCTTACCGCCGCCATCACCAAGGTTCTCTCCAGCCGCATCCCCGGTTCCGCCTTCACGCCCTTCGACCAGATCGACAAGGCCCCCGAGGAGCGCCAGCGTGGCATCACCATCTCGATCGCCCACGTCGAGTACGAGACGGCGAACCGTCACTACGCCCACGTCGACATGCCCGGTCACGCCGACTACGTCAAGAACATGATCACCGGCGCCGCCCAGGTGGACGGCGCCATCCTCGTGGTGTCGGCGACCGACGGTCCCATGCCCCAGACCCGTGAGCACGTGCTGCTCGCGCGCCAGGTGGGAGTGCCCTACATCGTGGTCGCGCTCAACAAGGCCGACGTCGTCGAGGACGAGGAGCTCCTCGAGCTCGTCGAGATGGAGATCCGCGAGCTCTTGACCAGCTACGACTTCCCGGGCGACGACGTGCCGATCGTGCGCGTGTCCGCGCTCAAGGCCCTCGAGGGCGACGAGGCCTGGGGCGACAAGATCATGGAGCTCATGGACGCGGTGGACGCCTACATCCCCGAGCCCGAGCGTTCGACGGACAAGCCGTTCCTGATGTCCATCGAGGACGTGATGTCGATCACCGGTCGTGGCACCGTGGTGACCGGCAAGGTCGAGCAGGGCGTGATCAAGGTCGGCGACGAGGTCGAGATCGTGGGTCTTCGCGACACCAGCAAGACGGTCGTCACCGGCATCGAGATGTTCCGCAAGCTCCTCGACCAGGGTCAGGCCGGTGACAACCTCGGCGCCCTGCTCCGCGGCACGAAGAAGGAGGACGTCGAGCGCGGCCAGGTGCTGTGCAAGCCGGGTTCGATCACCCCGCACACCGTCTTCGAGGCGTCGGTCTACGTGTTGACCAAGAACGAGGGTGGTCGTCACAAGCCGTTCTTCGCGAACTACCGTCCGCAGTTCTACTTCCGCACCACGGACGTCACCGGCACCATCGAGTTGCCCGCGGGCACCGAGATGGTCATGCCGGGTGACAACACCGAGATGACCGTGACCCTGGGCAAGCCGATCGCCATGGAAGAGGGCCTCACCTTCTCCATCCGTGAGGGTGGCCGCACGGTGGGCTCGGGCCGCGTCGTCAAGATCCTGAAGTAGGAGGGGCGATGGCCGACAACCGTCAAATGATCCGCATCCGGCTGAAGGCCTTCGACCACCAGGTCCTGGACCAGTCCTGCGCGAAGATCGTGCAGACCGTGGAGCGCACCAATGCCCGCGTGCAGGGTCCCGTGCCGCTGCCGACCGAGAAGCACCGCTACACGGTGGTGCGCGGTCCGCACAAGCACAAGGACTCTCGCGAGCACTTCGAGATGCGCGTCCACAAGCGTCTGCTCGACATCGTGGACCACTCCGCGAAGACGGTGGACTCCCTGCAGCGCCTGGATCTGCCCGCGGGCGTGGACATCGAGATCAAGATTCGCCAGAATTAGCGGACATCGCCGGGCCTCGCGGACGTTTTGCGTCCGCGATACCCGGTGGTGTACGGTTAGTACCCCTGTCGTTACGAAGGGCAACAGCAGATGTGTTCAGTCGCCTCATAAGAGGAACGCTGAACCGAACAGTCGAGCGCTCCGTTCGGGTTCTATGGCCCGGCGGAGCGTCTGTGTGTCGGGACAACCGATGCGCAGGATATGAAAGAAGAGAGGCACACGTGGCGACCAAAGCGATCGTCGGCGAGAAGGTGGGCATGACCCAAGTCTGGGACGACCAGAATCGGGCCATCCCGGTGACCGTGGTCAAGGTCAGCCCGGCTCGCGTCGTCCAGGTAAAGACTCCCGAGAAGGAGGGCTACTCCGCGGTGCAGGTCACGTGGGGCACCCGCCGTTCGTCCACCCTGTCCAAGCCCGAGATCGGCCATTTCGACAAGGCGGGCGTCGCCCCGGGCAAGAAGCTGGTCGAGTTGCGACTCGACGACGTCTCGTCGTACTCCGTGGGCCAGGAGATCATGGCCGACGTCTTCGAGAAGGGCGAGATGATCGACGCCACCGCGGTCAGCAAGGGTAAGGGCTTCGCCGGTGGGATGAAGCGCCACAACTTCGCGGGCCAGGGCGGCGCGCACGGTAACCACAAGCACCACCGTGCCCCGGGTTCCATCGGCGCCTGCTCGACGCCGGGTCGGGTGTTCAAGGGCACCAAGATGGCGGGTCGCTTGGGCGGCGGACAGGTGACCACTACGAACCTCGAGGTGATCGGTGTCGACACCGAACGCAACCTCGTCCTGGTCAAGGGAGCCGTGCCCGGCCCCCGCGGCGGCGTGGTGGTCCTGCGCACGTCGGTCAAGAACCCGATGAAGGCTGGAGGTGCTCGATGAGCGACGTCTTTACCCTGCGCGGACCGGTCAAGAAGGACCGCCCGGCACCCGCCCAACGTTCGGTGGTGCGCCGTAGCGTCACCGGTCAGGAACTCGGTTCCGTGGCGCTCGAGCCCTCGATCTTCGGCCTCGAGCCCAACGTGGCCGTGATGCACCAGGTCGTCAAGGCCCAGTTGGCCGCGAAGCGTGCCGGCACCCAGTCGACCAAGACGCGCAAGCAGGTCAGTGGTGGTGGGCGCAAGCCCTTCAACCAGAAGGGCACCGGTGGGGCCCGCCAGGGGACCATCCGTGCGCCGCACTACCCCGGCGGTGGGATCGCCCTCGGGCCCAAGCCGCGCAAGTACGACCAGAAGACGCCCAAGAAGATGATCCGTCTCGCGCTCTACTCGGCACTGTCGGACCGCGCTGCGCTCGAGCGCGTCGCCCTCGTCGACAGCTTCGCCGCGTGGACGACGCCCAAGACCAAGGACGCCGTGAGTTCGCTGAGCGCCCTGGGGCTCTCGGGCAAGGTGCTGGTGGTGCTCGGCCGCGACGACACGGTGGCCCTGCACTCGTTCCGCAACCTCGAGAACGTCAAGACGATCGACGCGGGTGAGGTGAACGCCTACGACGTGCTGGACGCCGACTGGGTGCTCTACACCGACGCCACCCTGCCGACACTGAAGGAGATCAACTGATGCGCGATGCCATGAGCGTCCTGATCCGTCCGGTGGTCTCGGAGAAGACCACCATGCTGATGGACAATCGCACCTACGTGTTCGTGGTCGACCCGCGCGCCACCAAGATCGACGTGCGCAACGCCGTCGAGCAGGCGTTCAACGTCAAGGTGACCAACGTCAACACCCTCAACCGCAAGGGTAAGGCGACGCGCAATCGTCGCACCAACGTCGTCGGCACCCGCCCCGGCACCAAGCGGGCCATCGTCACCCTCGCCGAGGGTGACTCGATCAACCTCTTCGAGAACTAAGGACCGTCATGGCACTGCGTCACCGCAAACCAACCAGCCCGGGCCGCCGCTTCCAGACGGTGTCGGACTTCGCGGACATCACCACCACGACTCCCGAGAAGTCGCTGCTCGACTCCAAGCCCAAGTCCGGTGGCCGCAACAACTACGGTCGCAAGACCTCGCGTCACCGCGGCGGGGGACACAAGCAGCAGTATCGCATCATCGACTTCAAGCGCAACAAGGACGCCATCCCGGCCAAGGTCGCCACGATCGAGTACGACCCGAATCGCACGTGCCGCATCGCCCTGTTGCACTACGCCGACGGTGAGAAGCGCTACATCCTGGCCCCCAACGGCCTCAAGGTGGGCGACGTGGTCGAGTCCGGCCCCAAGGCCGACATCCGTAACGGCAACTCGTTGCCGATGCGCTTCATCCCGACGGGCTCGACCGTGCACAACGTCGAACTGCGTCCCGGTGGTGGCGGCAAGATGGCGCGCAGCGCGGGGATGAGCGTCCAGTTGGTGGCCAAGGACGGTGGCTTCGCCACCCTGCGCCTGCCCTCGACCGAGATGCGCCGGGTCCCGATCGACTGTCGGGCCACGCTCGGGATCGTCGGTAACTCCGAGCACGAGCTCATCAAGATCGGTAAGGCCGGTCGCAACCGCTGGAAGGGCATCCGCCCCCAGACGCGCGGCGTGGCCATGAACCCGGTGGACCACCCCCTGGGTGGTGGCGAGGGCAAGACGTCCGGTGGACGTCACCCGGTGTCGCCGTGGGGTCAGCCCGAAGGTCGTACGCGCCTGCCCAAGGCGTCGGACGCTCTCATTATTCGTCGTCGCCGTGGACGCGGCTCACGGAGGTAGGTAGGAAATGTCACGTAGCCTCAAAAAGGGCCCCTTCATCGATGGTCACCTTCTCAAGAAGGTTGACGCGATGAACGCGGCGAACGAGAAGAAGGTCATCAAGACCTGGAGCCGTCGCTCGACGGTGATCCCGGACATGGTCGGCCACACCTTCGCGGTGCACGATGGTCGACGCCACGTTCCCGTCTTCTGCAACGAGTCGATGGTGGGCCACAAGCTCGGCGAGTTCGCCCCGACGCGCACCTTCAAGTTCCACGCCGGCCAGGAAAAGACGGGACGTCGCTGATGACCGGACCCAAGACCAACGAACGACCGGGCACCCGGGCCACGCTGCGCGGCTACCACATGTCGGCCTCGAAGGCTCGCGTGGTGCTCAACCTCATCCGTGGTGAGGACGTCAAGTCCGCGGCGGAGATCCTCGCCGGCACCACCCGAGAGGCCGCGGACGTCATCGCCAAGGTCCTGGCCTCGGCCGTGGCCAACGCGGTGAACAACGACTCGATGGACGCCGATGAGCTCTACGTCTCGGCGGCCTACGCCGACGAGGGCATCACCATGAAGCGCTTCACGCCGCGCGCGCGCGGGCGCGCGGGCCAGATCCGCAAGCGGGCCTGCCACATCACCGTCATCGTCTCGCGCCTGGACGAGGACCGCCTCGAGCTGCTGCGCGTGGCGCGCTCGGCTCAGGCCGCCGCGTCGCGTTCGCGGCGCGTCGCCACGTCGCGCCGCCGTAGTGAACCGGCACCCGCGACGACGCCTGCCGCGCCCGTCGCGGTCGAGGAGGTCGAGAACGACCTCGTGGTCGCCGAGGTCGAGACCACGGAGCCCGAGATCGTCGAGGAGACGGTGAACGACCAGGCGTTGGACGAGACCAGCGCCGAGGAGACGGTGTCCGAGGACACCACTGAGGAGACCAAATAATGGGCCAGAAGGTAAATCCCTACGGTTTCCGACTCGGTATCACGACGGACTGGAAGTCGCGCTGGTTCAAGGAGCGCGGATACAAGGACCTCGTCATCGAGGACTGGAAGATCCGTGACTACCTCACCAAGCAACTCGAGAGTGCCGCCGTCAGCCGCATCGAGATCGAGCGTAACTCCGATCGCATCCGCGTCGACATCCACACGGCCCGACCGGGGATCGTCATCGGACGTCGTGGCGCCGAGGCGGAACGACTGAAGAAGGACCTCGAGAAGATCACCGGCCAGAAGAACAAGATCTCGTTGAACATCCAGGAGATCAAGCAGCCCGAGTTGGACGCCGCGTTGATCGCCCAGGGCATCTGCGACCAGCTGCTGCGTCGCGTGGCCTTCCGCCGCGCGATGAAGCGCGGGATCCAGACGGTGCAGAAGGCCGGCGCCATGGGCGTGAAGATCCAGGCGTCCGGGCGCCTCGGCGGTGCCGAGATGTCGCGGCGCGAGTCCTACCGCGAGGGTCGCGTCCCGCTGCACACGCTGCGCGCGGACATCGATTACGGCTTCCGCGAGGCGCGCACGTCGACCGGTCGCATCGGCGTGAAGGTCTGGATCTACAAGGGTGACATCCTGCCCTACCAGCTCACCAATGACGAGAAGATCGTCCGCGAGGCGGCCATGGCCGCCGGCGATCAGGTGCCCAGTGCCGCCGCGGCCGCTCCCAAGGGTGTGGTGCGCGCCGGCGGTGGGCGTCGTCGCGTCGAGTCCGACGTCGTGGTCGAGGAGGTCGTGGTGGGTGCGCCGGAGTCCGAGGCGGCCTCGGTCGACCTGCTCGCGGCGACCGACGAGGTCGAGCGTCAGTTGAGCGTCGAAGAGGACATCGAGCGTCGCACGGCCCAGGAGCACACCGACACCCCTCACTTTCGAAAGGATGCGGAGTAATCATGTTGATGCCTCGCAAGGTAAAGCACCGTAAGCAGCAGCGCGGGCGCATGACCGGAATGGCCAAGGGCGGTGTGGACATCTCCTTCGGTGACTTCGGCATCCAGGCCCTCGAAGCGGGGTGGATCACCGCGCGTCAGATCGAGGCCGCCCGTATCGCCATGACCCGTCACGTCAAGCGTGGCGGCAAGGTCTGGATCCGCGTCTTCCCCGACAAGCCCGTCACCCAGAAGCCCGCGGAGACCCGCATGGGTTCGGGCAAGGGCAATCCCGAGTTCTGGGTCGCCGTCGTCAAGCCGGGTCGCATCATGTTCGAGCTCGGTGGGGTGGATGAGACCCTGGCGCGCGCCGCGATGGAGCGCGCCATCCAGAAGCTGCCGATCAAGGCGAAATTCGTCGTCCGTCCCGGTACGCACGGGGCACCGGAGGTGACCATCTAATGGCAAATACCAAGGAACGCGTCGCGGAGATGCGCACGCTGGGTGACGCCGAACTGGTCGAGCGACTGGGTGAGGCTCGTCGTGAGCTGTTCAACCTGCGCTTCCAGCTCGCCACCGGACAGCTCGACAACTCGGCGCGCCTGGGAGAGGTTCGACGCGACATCGCGCGTCTCGCGACCTTCGTGCGCGAGCGTGAGATTGCGGCCGCCGAGGCCGCGGGAGAGAGTGAGAAGTCATGAGTGACGTGACGAACAACGAAGAGAACGTCGAGGTCGAGGTGACCGACGCCGCGACCACGGACGTCGTCGTCGAGGAGACGACGGCGCCGGTCGACGCGACCGTGGCCCCGAGCGAGCGCAAGGGCCCGGTCATCAAGACGCCCGTCGCCAAGGAGGCGGCGAAGCCCGCCGCGGCGCAGGACGACGCGCGAGTGAACCCCCGCAAGGTCCGTGAGGGCATCGTCATCTCGAACAAGATGGACATGACCCTGGTGGTCGCGGTGAACGAGCGGGTCAGTCACCCCCGCTACGGCAAGACCGTTCAACGCACCAAGAAGCTCTACGTGCACGACGAGAACAACGACGCGAAGGTGGGAGACCGGGTGCGCGTCCAAGAGACCCGTCCCTTGTCCAAGCTCAAGCGCTGGCGCTTGACCGACGTGGTGGAGCGTGCCCGATGATCCAGCAGGAATCCCGTCTCAAGGTGGCGGACAACTCCGGGGCGAAGGAAGTGCTCTGCATCCGCGTCCTGGGTGGGTCGCGTCGCCGCTACGCCTCGATCGGCGACGTGTTCATCGCCACGGTGAAGGACGCGATCCCCGGGGCCGCGGTCAAGAAGGGTGACGTGGTTCGCTGCGTCGTCGTGCGCACGAAGAAGGAGAAGCGCCGTCCCGACGGCTCCTACATCCGCTTCGACGAGAACGCCGCGGTGTTGATCAACGACCAACTGCAGCCGCGCGGGACGCGAATCTTCGGGCCCGTCGGTCGCGAGCTGCGCGACAAGAAGTTCATGCGCATTATTTCCCTGGCGCCGGAGGTGTTGTGATGAAGATCCGTAAGGGTGACGACGTGCTGGTCCTCGCCGGCAAGTACCGGGGCGAACGCGCTCGCGTGGAGGAGGCCTTCCCCGCGCAGAGCAAGGTGATCCTGGAGGGGCTCAACGTCGCCAAGCGCCACACCAAGGAGACCGGTGCCACCATGCAGGCCGGCATCATCGACAAGGTGATGCCGCTACACGTGTCCAACGTCGCACTGTGGTGCGCGGGGCACAAGGGACCGGCCCGCGCCGGCTACAAGATCGCCGACGGCACCAAGGTGCGCGTCTGCCGCAAGTGTGGAGAAACGCTATGACCACGACCACCCGACCCCGCCTCAAGGTGCGTTTCGACGAGGAGATCCGCGTCGCGCTCAAGGACGAGCTGGGGCTCGACAACATCATGCAGGTCCCGCGCCTGGAGAAGATCGTGTTGAACTCCGGCGTCGGCCGGGCGACGCAGCAGGCGTCGCTGCTCGAGGGCGCCCAGCGTGACCTCGAGATGATCACCGGTCAGAAGCCGGTGGTCACGAGGGCGCGCAAGTCCATCGCCAGCTTCAAGCTGCGCGAGGAGCAGCCCATCGGCGTCAAGGTCACCCTGCGCGGCGACCGCGCGTGGGAGTTCTTCGACCGTCTCCTGAGTCTGGCGATTCCGCGAATCCGCGACTTCCGCGGGCTCTCACCCAAGTCCTTCGACGGACGGGGCAACTACACCTTCGGCGTGAACGACCAGTTGATCTTCCCCGAGATCGACTACGACAAGATCGACGCGCCGCGTGGTTTCGACATCACGATCGTCACCACCGCCGTCAACGACGAGCAGGGCCGCGCGTTCCTTCGCGCGTACGGCTTCCCCTTCAAGCAGGAGAATCGATAGTCATGGCGAAGAAAGCTCTTCGAATCAAGCAGCAGCAGACCCCCAAGTTCTCGACGCGGGCCTACACCCGCTGCGAGCGCTGCGGCCGTCCGCGCTCGGTGTACCGCAAGTTCGGCCTGTGCCGGATCTGCCTGCGCCAGATGGTCCACGCCGGTGAGGTTCCCGGCGTGACGAAGGCAAGTTGGTAGGAGGACAGCTATGACAATGACTGACCCCATCGCCGACATGCTCACGCGCATTCGCAACGCGAACGCCGCCATGTTCGACAGCGTCAAGATGCCCAGCTCCAAACTCAAGGTCAACCTGGCGAAGGTCCTCGAGCGCGAGGGCTTCATCACGGGATTCACTGTGAGCAAGGTCGACGGCAAGCCGGGCGACACGCTGGAGATCAACCTGAAGTACTCCGAGGACCGCAAGAAGACGATCGCGGGCATCAAGCGCGTGTCGACGCCTGGTCTTCGTATCTACAAGAAGTCCGACCAGATGCCCAAGGTGCTGGGCGGCGTGGGCGTGGCGGTCGTGTCGACCAGCCACGGTCTCATGACCGACCGCGAAGCCCGCAAGGCCAAACTGGGTGGCGAGGTGTTGTGTTATGTCTGGTAACCGACCCGCAATCACGGAGGAGAACTGATGTCGCGCATCGGACGTAACCCCATCACGATTCCCGCGGGAGTCACGGTCGAAGTGGCTGACGCCGTCGTGACGGTGAAGGGGCCCAACGCCACCATGCACCGTACGCTGCCCGAGGGCATCACCCTGAGCCAAGAGGGCGACGTGCTGACGGTCGAGCGCGCCTCGGAGGAGACGTCGCAGAAGTCGCTGCACGGACTGACCCGCACGCTCGTCTCCAACATGGTGGTCGGCGTGACGACGGGTTGGACCAAGGAGCTCGAGATCATCGGCGTGGGTTTTCGCGCCGCCACCTCGAACCCCGCGGTCTTGGACCTGGCGCTGGGCTTCTCGCACCCCGTAAAGTTCGACGCACCCGAGGGCGTGACGTTCGAGGTCCCCACCCCGACGCGCGTCATCATCAAGGGTGCGGACAAGGAGGTCGTGGGTCAGGTGGCCGCGACGATCCGCAAGATCCGTAAGCCCGAGCCCTACAAGGGCAAGGGTGTGCGCTACCTCGGTGAGAAGGTTCTGCGCAAGGCAGGAAAGGCTGCGAAGTAATGGCTCGTACAACTCGTGAACTACGTGAGCGCCGACACGCGCGCATCCGCCGTCGCCTCTCGGGCACCGCGGAGCGCCCGCGCGTGGCCGTGAGCCGTAGCAACAAGCACATCTCGGCGCAGATCATCGACGACGTCGCCGGACGCACCCTGGCGGCCGCCTCCTCGGTCGAGGCGGGGCTCAAGTCGACCAACGGCGGCAACATCGCCGGTGCCAAGGCGGTCGCCGCCCTGCTGGCGCAGCGCGCCCAGGCCGCCCACATCACCACCGTGGTCTTCGACCGCGGTGGATTCGACTACCACGGTCGCGTGGCCGCCTTCGCGGACCAGTTGCGCGCCGACGGATTGGAGTTCTAATGAGCGATCTCGAGCAGTTCGAAGAGCGCACCATCAAGGTGAATCGCGTGTCCAAGGTCGTCAAGGGCGGTCGCCGGTTCTCCTTCACCGCTCTCATGGTGATCGGCGACGGTAACGGCAAGGTCGGACTGGGCTACGGTAAGGCCAAGGAGGCCGGGCTGGCGGTCCAGAAGGGCATCGAGGAGGCACGAAAGAACCTCTTCGACGTGCCCATCGCTGGCACGACCATCGTCTACCCGGTCATCGGACAGGCGGGAGCCGGACGCGTGTTGATGAAGCCGGCGGCACCCGGCACCGGCGTGATCGCCGGCGGTGCGGCGCGCGCCATCCTCGAGATGGCTGGCATCAAGGACATCATCGCCAAGTCACTGGGCTCCTCCAACGGCATCAACGTGGCGCACGCCACGATCGAGGGACTCAAGCAGCTGCGTCGCCCCGAGGAGCTCGCGACGCTGCGCGACAAGCCCGCCGACCACGTCATCCCGTCGGGCACGTTGCGGGCCTACCGCGAACGCCAGCGTGAGGGTGACCTCTTCAAGACGGAGGCCTGATCCATGGCTCAGCTCAAAGTAACCCAGATTCGTTCGGCCATCGCCACGAAGCCCAAGCACCGCGGGACCCTGCGCGCCCTGGGACTTCGCGGCATCAGTCAGTCCAACGTGCTGCCCGACCGTCCCGAGATTCGCGGGATGATCGCTCGGGTGCCGCACCTCGTTTCAGTGGAAGAGGTCAACTAATGAAGTTGCACGATCTCAAGTCGCCCGCCGGCTCGACGCACCGCAAGCGCATCGTCGGCCGCGGTATCGCGGGTAAGGGCGGCAAGACCGCCGGTCGCGGGACCAAGGGGCAGAAGGCGCGCCGTCAGATCCCCGCGGGTTTCGAGGGTGGCCAGTTGCCCCTCCTGCAGCGCATCCCTAAGCTCAAGGGCTTCACCAACCCGTTCCGGGTGGAGTACACGCCGGTGAACCTGGACGCGCTGGTGGCCCTGGGGGTCACCGAGATCAACCCCGACGTGCTCGTGTCACGGGGGCTCGCGCGCAAGAAGGACCTCGTCAAGGTCCTTGGCCGCGGCGAACTCTCGACGGCCCTGCAGGTCACGGCACACGGCTTCTCCGCGTCGGCCAAGGCGGCCATCGAGGCGGCCGGTGGCACGGTGACCCTGGCCGAGCTGCCCTTCAGCGTGCGTCCGCCCGCAGCCGGCAACCAGCACCAGAACCGCTAGGGTTCGTCCGTGCTGCGGCGTCTCTCGAACATCTTCCGGGTCCCGGACCTCCGAAACAAGGTCCTGTTCACGATCGCGATCATCGGCCTGTATCAATTGGGCGCCAACCTGCCCATCCCGGGGGTGAGCTGGTCGCAGGTGGCGGCGCTGCAAGCGAAGGCCTCCTCGAGCGGCGTGTTGGGGTTCTTGAACCTGTTCTCCGGCGGCGCACTCACGCGCTTGGCGGTCTTCGGGCTCGGGGTCATGCCCTACATCACGAGTTCGATCGTGATCCAGTTGCTCACCACGGTGATCCCCAAGCTCGCCGAGTGGCGTGACCAGGGTCCCGAGGGGCAGAAGCGCATCACCCAGACGACCCGGTACTTGACGATCGGACTGGCGTTGCTGCAGTCGACGGGTCTGGTCTACGCCTTCCACGGCCACGACCAGGCGCTACTGGGCTTCAACATCGACCTCATCCCCAAGTTCAACCTCTGGCTGGGGCTCTTCATGGTGATCATCATGACGGCGGGCACCGGCTTCGTGATGTGGCTCGCCGAGCTCATCACCCAACGGGGCATCGGCCAGGGCATGAGCCTCTTGATCTTCGCCAACGTCGTCGCCGGTCTCCCGACGGGGGGCGAGGCCGTGTGGAGCCAGGGCGGTCCCGCCAAGTTCTTCATCATCCTGGTGATCTCCATCGCGCTGCTGTTCTTCATCGTCTTCATGGACCAGGGCCAGCGTCGCATCCCGGTGACGTTCGCGCGTCGCGTCGTGGGTCGCAAGGAGATGGGGGGGAACTCCACCTACATCCCCTTGAAGGTGAACCAGTCGGGAGTGATCCCGATCATCTTCGCCTCGTCGGTGCTCTACATCCCGGTCCTGTTGTCCAACATCGTGCCCTGGGCGGGCTTCACGAACTTCGTGAACCGCTCGTTGAGCCCGACGAGCTTCTTCTACATCGTCTCGGACTTCGTGCTCATCCTGGCCTTCACCTTCTTCTACGTCTACATCGCCTTCGAGCCCCACCAGCAGGCGGAGCAGTTGCGCCAACAGGGTGGCTTCGTGCCCGGGATCCGTCCCGGCGAGCCCACCGAGCGGTACTTCTCGAAGATGTTGAGCCGTCTGACGGTGGTGGGTGCGCTGTTCCTGGCCTCGGTCGCGGTGATCCCCAGCATCTTGATGGCGCTGTGGCACATCAGCCGCTTCCCGTACTACGGAACCACTTTGCTGATCGCGGTGGGCGTGGCCCTGCAGACGATGCAACAGATCGACTCGCAGTTGATGATGCGCAACTACGAAGGCTTCTTGAAGAAGTAACGATGTCGGCTCGCGTGATCATCGTCGTCCTGGGCAAGCAGGGCGCCGGTAAGGGCACTCAGTGCAAGCGACTGGCCGAGCATCTGGCGATCCCCCACGTGTCGACGGGAGACATCCTGCGCGCCGCCGTGCGCGACCGTACCGCCGTCGGGCTCGAGGTCGCCGCGACGCTCGAGGCGGGGCAGTTGGTCTCGGACGAACTCGTGAATCGACTCGTCGAGGAGCGATTCGAGCAGCCCGACGCCCAACGCGGCGCGTTGCTCGACGGATTCCCACGCACCGAGGGGCAGGCGTTGGCCCTCGACGCGCTCCTGGGCGATGACGGCGTCAAGATCTGCGTCAACCTCGAGGTGACGAACGAACTGGTGACCGCGCGCCTCTCGTCGCGGCGCGTCTGCCAGGAGTGCGGGGCCATCTACCGCGACACCGACATCGAGGCCATCTCGGGGACGTGTACGAACTGCGGCGGCGACGTCATCCAGCGCGCCGACGACCTGCCCGAGGCCATCTTGAAGCGCCTCGAGGTCTACGAGCGCGACACGGCGCCGCTGCTCGCCTTTTACGAGCAGCGCGGACTACTGGCACGCGTCGACGGTGATCAGGACGCCCAGGACGTGACGGCCGACATCCTCGAGGTGCTGAGCGAGCGGGGCATCGGGTGAGGCGCTCGGCGGAGGAACTCAACAAGATGCGTAAGGCCGGTAAGGTCGTCGCCGAGATGCACGAGGCCACCCGCGCGGCCCTGCGACCCGGCGTCACCACCGCCCGGCTCAACGAGATCGCCGCCGAGGTGCTGGCGAAGCGGGGCGCGCGCTCGAACTTCCTCAACTACCACGGCTTCCCGGCCGTCATCTGCACCAGCCCGAACGACATGATCGTGCACGGCATCCCGGGGGAGTACGTCCTGGCCGAGGGGGACATCATCTCCGTGGACTGCGGGGCCATCGTCGAGGGATACCACGGCGACGCCGCCTACACCGCGGGCGTGGGTGAGATCAGCGCGCTGGCCCAGAGGTTGATCGAGGTCACGGAACGGTCCATGTGGGCCGGTATCGAGCAGCTGCGAGTCGGTAATCGACTCCACGAGGTCGGTCGCGCGGTGCAGAACGTGGCCGAGGCCGCCGGTTTCTCGGTCGTGCGCGAGTACGTGGGCCACGCCATCGGGACCGCCATGCACGAGAGCCCCCAGGTGCCCAACTACTGGCCCGGCACTCCGGGCCCGACCCTCAAGGAGGGCATGGTCTTCGCCGTGGAGCCGATGGTCAACGTCGGCAGCTACGAGACGTACGTGCTCGATGACGGTTGGGGCGTGATGACCCAGGACGGACAGCTCTCCGCGCACTTCGAGCACACCATCGCCGTCACCGACGACGGCCCCGAGGTCTTCACCGTCGCGTGAGCCCCGCGCAGGTCGTGGGCGCCGGCCGCGGTGAAGGTGCCCGATCCCCGCGCACGCACCGACCCTCGTCGATCGCACGATCGCCGTCTCGTCGCGGTTCGCGGTGATCGGCGTCGTCGATGGCGATCATCCATCGCAAGACTTGATGTTAAGTGACTATCTATCACGTATCGTGATACACTGGTGTCGGCGCGAAGGATCGGCGATCACCGTCGACGGACCCTCGGGCCAGAGGTAGAGCTTCAGAGGGCGCTTCTAACGAAGCGAGGGGGGTTCCCTGGATTTCACTTTCGAGAGAGGAAATTCACCCATGAGCATCTTGGACACCCGTCACGAGGACCGCCCACAGGTCGCAGGCGACCGCGAACTCGAGACCGTCACGACGGCGACCACCAGTGCGTCGAAGGCGACTGCCGCGGTGAGCGTGCGCGAGGTCACGACGGCGCCGACGCAGAGTCGCCTGGCGCGCTTCGTCACCGCCCTTCGCCACAGCCACTTCTCCGCTCGTGACCGGGCCCTGCTGGCCGAGCCGGCGATCTACGAGGAGTACCGCGCGAGCCTCGCGCGCCACGAGGTCGCGCGCGAGCTGTCACGGGGCCGTTGAGTCGACGTCCCCTCGAGGGACCTCAGTCGTGGCGGTCGCGGTCGAACTGGCGCTGCGCGAAGAGCGCGGCCTCGGTGCGGCGTTGGAAACCCAACTTGGCCAGGAGATTGGACACGTAGTTCTTCACGGTCTTCTCCGCGAGGAACATCACCTCGCCGATCTCGCGGTTCGAGAGTCCTTCGGCGAGTAGTTCGAGGATCCGCCTCTCCTGGGTGCTGAGCGACTCGAGGCGTAGGTCCTCGGTGATCTGGCGGCGTAGCCGCTCGCGCGCGCGCTCGACCTGGTCGGCGCTGAGCAACATCTCGCCCTGGGCCACGCGTCGAATCGAATTCACGAGCTCATTGCCGCGGACGTTCTTCAAGACGTAGCCCTGCGCTCCCGCGAGGACCGAGGCGTTGAGCGCCTCGTCGTCGTTGAAGGAGGTCAGCATCAGGCAGTTGAGATGCGGATGGCTCTCGCGCAGCGACCGGCAGAGGTCGACACCGCTGCCGTCGGGCAGTCGCACGTCGAGCACGGCGACGTCCACCTCGCTCACGTCGAGGGCGAGGGCGGCCTCGAGCGTCCCGGCCTGCTGGGCGACCACCAGGTCGGCGTTGGACTCGAGCAACTCGCGCAGACCCCGGCGAACGATCTCGTGATCGTCAACGAGTAGAAGTCGTATCATCTCAGGCCTTCTTCAACGCGGTCCACGTCACCAGTGTCCCGCTTCCCACGTCCGATTCAATCACACATTCTCCGCCCAGGTCGTGCGCGCGGGAGGCGAGATTGCGCAGCCCGCGCCCCGCCCCGCTGACCCCGTCGAAACCCACGCCGTTGTCGCGGACGGACAGGACGAGGAAATCGCCGTCGTCCTCGATGTTGACGTCGACGTGGGTGGCCTCGGAGTGGCGCACGATGTTCGAGAGGATCTCGCGCAACGCCTGGATCGTGTGGTGCGCGCAGTGCTCGTTCACCTGCTGAGAGAGCCCCGACACCATCGAGAGGTGAGCCTGCACCCCCAGTCGGTTACCCACCTCGCTGGTCAGCGCCGTGGCGCGCTGGCGCAGGGTGTCCTCGGTGGCGCGGTCCTGGTCGATCTCGAAGATCGTCGTGCGGATGTCGTGGATCGTCTCGTTGAGTTCGTCCAGGGCTTGGTTGAGTCGCGCCTTCGCCTGTTCATTGACCATGACCGGTAGCGCCATCTGCAGGTTCAGCCCGACCCCGAAGAGACGTTGAATCACGGTGTCGTGCAGGTCGCGCGCGAGGCGCTCGCGCTCCTCGGCCACGGAGAGCTCGCGCAGCTCGCGTCGCAGGTTGGACTGGTCGATGACCGAACCGGCGACGCGACCGAAGGTGACGAGCAGCAGTTCGTCGTCGTAGGAGAACGGTTCGTCGTCGAGCGGCTCGGTGATGTAGAGGTTCCCCCACACGTGGCCGTCGCGGGTGACGACCGGGACCCCGAGGAATCGGCGCATCGGGGGATGCCCGGGGGGGAAGCCGGCCGAGGTCTCGTGGCGCGTGAGGTCGTCGATGCGAAGCGGCGACTTCACCCTGATGGTCTCGCCGAGCACGCCCTTGCCGGTCGGGCGATGGCCGATACGGGCCGCCTCCTGGGGCGTCAGGCCGTGGGTGATGAACTCCGAGAGACTCCCCCCGTCGCGCGAGAGGACCCCCAGCGCCCCGTAGCGCGCGCCCGCGAGTTCGGTGGCGGTGGTGACGATCTGCTGGAGCAGCGTACCGAGGGGTGAGTCGGCTTCCATCAGCAACATCGCGTCGATGAGCGCGTGCAGCCGGTCGGGGTCGCGCAACTCGCGGAACTTCACTTCACCACCATTGCACGTGGGACGCGGTGCGCGCGAGGGGAGTTCAGTGTCGTTGGCCCACCACGACCGAGACGGGGAAGGACACCAGTTGCCCGGCGAATCCCGGGCCGCCCCACTCGAGCCCCTCCGCGGGGCCGGCGTCGAAGGAGACCTCGGCGATCCCGGACGCGACCACGGACCACGGGTGGTTGGACTCGTCCACGCCATCCACCTGCACCGTCAAGACGTCGTGACGCTGCGCCGCGAGCAGGATCGTCGAGTCGGGACTCGCGATGACGATCCGTTCGCCGTCGACGACACGGATGCGCGCCGGTAGCGCTGCGGGGAGGCACCTCACCGAGACGAGGATCCGCGCGAGGGGTGCGCTCGAGAGCCGCTCGAGACAGTCTTTGCGATCTAGCACCGTCGTGGGTGGCGATTCCTCCATCGCTCCAGCATGGTCGCGGCCCGGAAATGGCTACTAGGGCCAGCGGTCACTTTTTCACTACGTGTTACGAACGTGTGACACCGCAGTGATCGCGAGTTCCCGGGGTTCCCGCGGGGTGAGGGTCGAGCGATGTCGCCTCGGCCGTCGCGACTCCACACGTCGAGGGCGCTGACGCGCGCGGACCCAGGAGCGTGGCCGTCACTCCGGCGGCGCCGGCCATGGCCGCGACGAACCACCAGAGGTGTTCGAATCCTTGGAGGGCTTGCGCGTGGGTCCTCGGGGCGCCCAGGATCACGACGAGGATCGCGACGCCCAGTGCACCGCCGATCTGGCGGGCCGTCTGATTCACCGCGCTGCCGACGGCGTAACGCGCGGGGTCCAGACTCGACACCGCCGCAGCGCTGATGACCGGGAAGGTGAGGCCGATGCCGACCCCGACGATGATCGTCCCGGGGAGCCATACGCGCACGAAGTCCGCCGCGACGCTCACGCGCCACACGTACCAGATCAGTCCGGCGGCGAAGACGGCGAACCCGATCATCAGGATCCGCCGGAAGCCGAAGCGACCGGCCAGTCGGCCCGCCGGGCCGGACACGGCCGCGACGACGAGGGGTCCGGGGGTCACCGCGAGTCCCGCGTCGATGATCGAGTAATGCCAGACACTCGTCAGGAACAAGATGTTGCCGAGCAGCATCGCGAAGAAGCCCATCGAGTACAACAGCGTCACGGTGTTGGCGACGCTGAAGGTGCGGGTGCGAAAGAGCCGCAGGTCGAGGACCGGCTCGTCGTGGCGCGAGGAGCGACGCAGGAACACTGCTCCGAGCAGGATCGAGGAGGTGACGCTGAGAAGGGTGCCGGCGCTGGTCCAGCCCCACGTGGGACCTTCGGTGATGGCGAGCACCAGGGAGGCGAGCGACACGCTCACCAGGACGACGCCGACGTAGTCAGGGCGGCTCGACGATCCCGACCCCTCGGTCTCGTCGAGGACGCGTCGACCCACCAGGAGGGCGACGAGGCCGATGGGGAGGTTGACGTAGAAGGCCGCCCGCCACCCGAAGCTCGTGATGAGGAGAGCGCCGAGCGACGGACCCGTGGCGATCGCCAGTGCGCCGATGCCGCCCCACAGGGCGACGACCTGATTGCGGCGCTCGCGGGAGTAGGACGCGAGGAGGAGCGAGAGCGAGGACGGGAGGAGGGCGGCGGCCCCCACTCCCTGGATCACCCGACCGGCGATCAGGGTGGGGACCGAGGGCGCGACGGCGCACAGGAGAGAACCTAGGCAGAAGACACTCAGGCCGAGGAAGAAGACGCGTCGGCTGCCGAGCCGGTCCGCGGTGCGCCCGGCGACGACCAGGAGCGATCCAAAGACGATGGCGTAACTCGTCAGCACCCAGGCGAGACTGGCACGAGGGTCGTGGGGGAAACCACGCTCCAGGGCCGGGAACGCGACGTTGACGATCGAGAGGTCGAGCGACGCCATGAAGGCGCCCAGGGCGGTGACGGCGAAGATCATTCGGGCGAAGCGACCCGTCTTCGCGGCGGAGACGGGGACGTCGGATAGTTCTGTCATGAAACTCACTATAGTGAATTGAGTTTCATAATGCAACTGACTAGGATGTGGTGATGGAGAGGAAGAGCTTCGCGCAGATGGACTGCTCGGTGGCCCAGTGCCTCGAGGTCGTGGGCGAGTGGTGGAGCATGCTCATCATCCGCGATGCCTTCCGGGGGGTGAGCAGATTCGAGGACTTTCAGCGGCGCCTCGGCATCTCTCGCAACATCCTTCGTGACCGCCTGGTCTCGTTGGTCGACGCGGGGGTGCTCTCGCGCGTTCCCTACAGTGATCACCCACCGCGTGATGAGTACGTGCTCACGGTTAAGGGCCGCGACCTCTGGCCGATCCTCACCACCATGCGCCAGTGGGGCGACAAGTACGCCGCACCCTCGGGTCCGCCGGTCGAGCTGATCCACCGGTCCTGCGGCCATAAGTCGCATTTGGCGCTGACCTGTGAGGAGTGCGGCGCACCCGTGAGCTCACAGGACGTGGAGGTCGTGGCCGGCCCCGGCAGGGACGCGATGGCCGTCGTCGAACTCCTGACGGGGCACCGCGGAGGCGACGGCGCCCACGGGGAGGACGCCCGCTGAGGTGAAGGGCGTCCCCGGGGTGGCCCGTGGACCCGTGGCCCGGGAACCCGTGGCACTGAGGCGTCGTGGCACGGAGCCACCGTGGCGTCGGCCTTTCGTGTTGAGCTGGTCGCCGTTTTTGCATTCTCGGAAAAATTCGGTAGAATAGTCAGCCGACCTCTTGTGGGGTCAATCGTCAGGGAGTTCCGTGCTCCCTCACGTCGCAGTATCGCAATAAGGAGAAAGAACCTGAGTAAGCCAAAGGAAGACGCGTTCACCGTAGAGGGTACCGTCGTCGAGCCACTTCCCAACGCCATGTTCCGCGTCGAACTGGAGAACGGCTACACCGTCCTCGCCCACAGTTCGGGGAAGATGCGCATGCACCGCATTCGCATCCTGCCCGGGGACAAGGTCCAAGTTGAGATCACGCCCTACGACATGACTCGCGGTCGCATCACCTACCGCTACAAATAACTCACGTTCCAGAGAGTTCGAGAAAGAAACGACATGAAGGTTCGCGCCAGCGTCAAGACCATGTGTGAGAAGTGCAAAGTCATTCGCCGTGCTGGTCACGTCCGCGTGATCTGCGAGAACCCGCGTCACAAGCAGCGCCAGGGCTAGGAGAGGAAGAATATGGCCCGTATTGCCGGAGTCGACATCCCCCGCGAGAAGCGGACGGTGATCTCGTTGACGTACATCTTCGGGGTGGGACCCACCACGGCGCAGCAGATCTGCGCCGCCACCGGTGTCGACGAGTCCACCCGCGTGAAGGACCTGTCGGACGCCGACGTCAACAAGTTGCGCGCCTACATCGACCAGAACGTCACCGTCGAGGGAGACCTGCGCCGTGACGTCGCCCAGGACATCAAGCGCAAGATGGAGATCAACTGCCTCCAGGGGATCCGTCACCGTAAGGGCCTGCCGGTCCGCGGCCAGCGCACCCGCACCAACGCCCGTACCCGCAAGGGTCCCAAGCGCACCGTCGCCGGTAAGAAGAAGGTTACGAAGTAATGGCCAAGCCCACCGCAGTCCGCAAGACCCGAAAGAAGGAGCGTAAGAACGTCGCCTTCGGCGTGGCGCACATCAAGAGCTCCTTCAACAACACCATCGTCTCGATCACCGACCCTGAGGGCAACGTGCTGTCGTGGGCCTCGTCGGGTCAGGTGGGCTTCAAGGGCTCTCGCAAGTCCACGCCCTACGCGGCGCAGCTCGCGGCGGAGAAGTGCGCGCGTGCGGCCATCGAGCACGGTGTCAAGAAGGTCGACGTCCTCGTGCGCGGACCGGGATCGGGTCGCGAGACCGCGATCCGCTCGATCGCCGCCGCGGGAATCGAAGTGGTGGCGATCAAGGACGTCACCCCACTACCCCACAACGGCTGCCGCCCCAAGAAGCGTCGTCGAGGCTAAGGAAGATCATGGCTCGTTATACAGGACCCGTTTGCCGACTCTGTCGCCGTGAGCGCACCAAGCTCTACCTCAAGGGGGAGCGCTGTCACACCATGAAGTGCCCCGTCGCGGAGAACTCGGACCGCCAGAAGCGCGCGTTCCCGCCGGGAATGCACGGTAACGCCCGTCAGCGTCAGGGCTCGGAGTACTTGGGCCAGTTGCGCGAGAAGCAGAAGGCTCGTCGTATCTACGGCCTCCTGGAGAAGCAGTTCCGCAACCTCTACGAGGAGGCCAGCCGTCGTCCCGGGATGACCGGCACGAACCTCCTGCAGTTCCTCGAGCTGCGCCTGGACAACGTCGCCTACCGCGCCGGGTGGGGTGCCTCGCGCGCCCAGGCGCGCCAGTTGGTGCGCCACGGCCACGTCACCGTGAACGCCAAGCGCGTCACGATCCCCTCGTTTCGCGTGCGTCCCGGTGACGTCGTCGCGCTCAAGAACGTCACCCGCGAGAACTTCAACGTGGTGCGCAACCGTGACGTCCTCGATCGCTCCGTCCCGGGCTGGCTGGAGACGGGTGACAACGGCTTCAACGTCACCGTGCGCGTCGTCCCTCAGCGTGAGCAGATCGATGAGTCGATCAAAGAGCAGCTCATCGTCGAGTTGTACTCGAAGTAATCGTCCCTCAGCCCCCAAGGAGTCCCCATGCTGATTATCCAACGCCCCACCATTGAAGCCCTCGGCGAAGAGGTCAACCACCGTCAGTCCTTCGGCATCGGGCCGCTCGACCCCGGCTTCGGCCACACGCTCGGCAACTCGCTACGGCGTACCCTCCTCTCGTCCATCCCCGGCGCCGCGGCGACGCGGGTGAAGTTCGACGCGGTGCTGCACGAGTTCGGGGTGATCGAGGGCGTGAAGGAGGACGTCCAGGACATCTGTCTGAACCTGAAGGACCTCCTCCTGGTCGTCCACAGCGACGAGCCGGTCGTGTTGCGCCTGGACAAGCGCAGCGAGGGCCCGGTCCTCGCGTCGGACCTCTCCACCACGGCGGACGTCGAGATCCTCAATCCCGACCTGCACCTCGCCTACCTGACGAGCCCCAAGAGCGTCCTCACCTTCGACCTGACGGTGGAGCGCGGTAAGGGTTACGTCGGCGCCGAGGGCAACAAGGGCTCGTCGACCATCGGCGTGATCCCCCTGGACGCGATCTTCACCCCAGTGCGTCGCGTGAGTTTCGAGATCGAGCCGGTGCGCGTCGAGCAGTCCAAGGACTTCGACCGCCTCGTGATCGAGATCGAGACCGACGGGTCCATCAGCCCCCGCGAGGCGCTCGCCTCGGCCGGGCACACGCTGGGCTCGCTGATCGAACTCATCGCGAACTTCGACGCCGAGGCGCCGGCTCTGGAGCTCGGCGACGTGGGCACCGCCCAGGCGGCGGCCAGCGAACTCGACATTCGCATCGAGGAGCTCGGGCTGACCGAGCGTTCACGCAACTGCCTCAAGCGCGCCGGCATCAACACCATCGCCCAATTGGTCAACGCGACCGAGCGTGACCTCACCTCGATCACCAATTTCGGCCAGACGTCGTTGAAGGACGTCACTGACCGCCTCGACGAGCGCGGTCTCTCCCTGCGAGTAGAGGACTAAGCATGCGTGGAACTCCCACCAAGGGCAAGCGTTTCGGGGGCGACAGCGCCCACCAGAAGGCGATGATGGGCAACCTGGTCGCGTCCATGATCGCCGCCGAGGCGATCGTGACCACCGAGGCCAAGGCCAAGGCCCTGCGTCCCATCGTCGAGAAGGTGGTCACGGCCGCCAAGAACTCCCCCGAGGGATCGGTGCACGCCCAGCGCCGGGTGGTCGCGTTCATCCGCGACAAGGACATGGCGCACAAGCTCTTCGCCGAGATCGCGCCGCGCTATAGCGAGCGTCCCGGCGGCTACACCCGCATCTTGAAGCTCGGGCCGCGTCAGGGTGATAACGCCCCGATGGCGCGCATTGAGTTCGTCTGAGTCGACCCCGGCGGCCACCCAGCGGTGGCGTCTGGACATCGCCTATGACGGCCAGGGACTGAACGGCTTCGCCTACCAGCCCGAGGTCACGACCGTGGTCGGTCTGCTTCGCGCGACCCTCGCGAGCACGCTGCGCCTCGAAGAGGAGCCCACGATCGTGGGCGCCGGGCGCACCGACGCCGGGGTGCACGCCTTCGCCCAGGTCATCCACGTCGACCTGCCGCGCGACTTCTTCGCCTCACGCGGGGGACCCGACGCGCAGCGACTGATGCGCGCCCTCAACCGCCAACTGCGGGGCAAGATCCGCGTGTTGAAGGCCTACGTGGTCGATGAGGGTTTTCACGCGCGCTTCTCGGCGCAGTGGCGTGAATACCGCTACCTGGTGCTCGAGGCCGCGCCACCGGCCCTCGCCCTGCACGATACTTTCGCCTGGTCCGTGCAGGGCCCTTTGGACCTCGCGGCGATGAACCGGGCCAGCGAGAACTTGGTGGGGACCCACGACTTTCGCGCCTTCTGTCGACGTCCGGAGGGGTCCGACCCGGGGTCGCCCCTACGTCGCCGAGTGATCAGCGCGGCCTGGGAACGACTCGAGGATGGCTGGCAGATGAGTCCGGAGTTGGCGCCGGCCCTGCGCTTCACCATCCGCGCTCAGAGTTTCTGTCACAACATGGTCCGCAGCCTCACCGCCACCCTCGTCGCCGTGGGTCAGGGCAGGATCCCCGAGTCCACCATCCCCGAGCGTCTTGAGAGCCACGAGCGCGAGCACCTACCCTCTCTGGCCCCGGCGGCGGGGCTCAGCCTGGTGGGGGTCGGTTACAGCGCATTTGCCGGAGGGCCCTCGGGTTTTGTAAGATGAAAAGTCCCCTCGTCGTGACGGGGGGCCACGAAGAGATCGCTGAAGGAAGAACTGTGCGCACGTACTCACCGAAGGAAAAAGAGATCACGCGTGAGTGGCGCGTCATCGACGCCGAAGGACTGGTGCTGGGCCGTGTCGCGACCGTGGCCGCGTCACTGCTGCGAGGCAAGCACCGTCCCTACTTCGCCCCACACCTTGACACGGGTGACTTCGTGATCATCGTCAACGCCGACAAGGTGGTGGTGACCGCCAACAAGGCGCAGCAGAACTTCCGCTACCGTCACTCGGGCTACCCGGGTGGTCTGCGCTCGACGTCGTGGCAGGCCCTCATGGACACCGATCCCGAGGCCCTGGTCTATGACGCGGTCAAGGGGATGGTGCCCAAGACCCGTCTGGGGCGCGCTCAGATGGGCAAGCTCTTCGTCTACGCCGGCGCCGAGCACCCCCACGCCGCGCAGCAGCCCTCGCAGTTCGACACCTCGGCGATTCGCCGCGGCTAAGGAGATCCTCACGTGACCACCCCGTTGACCCAGTCCACCGGCCGCCGCAAGGAGGCCGTCGCCCGTGTCCGGCTTCGTCCCGGCACCGGGACGATTACCATCAACGCCCGTTCCTTCGACAACTACTTCACCTCGGCGACCCACCGACAGATGGTGATGGAGCCCATGCGCCTGACCGAGACCGTCGAGACCTACGACGTGGACGCCACGATCGAGGGCGGCGGCGTGGCCGGACAGGCCGGCGCGCTGCGCCTCGGCATCGCGCGCTCGCTGCTCGAGCTCGACGAGGAGTTGCGCTCGACGCTGAAGAAGGCGGGCCTCCTGACCCGTGACGCCCGCAAGAAGGAGACCAAGAAGTACGGTCTCAAGAAGGCCCGCAAGGCGCCCCAGTACTCGAAGCGATAAGGACCGTGGCCGTGCACTTCGGCACGGACGGAATCCGCGGACGCGCGTACGAGGAGATCACCGTCGATTTGGCGTATCGACTCGGCCGCGCGGTCGGATCGGTCTTCTCCGTGCCCGTCTTCGTGGGCTACGACACGCGCGAGAGCTCACCGGTGCTCGCCCTCGCGGTGCTGGCGGGCCTGGCCGACGCCGGCGCGCAGGGCCACAACCTCGGCGTCTTCACCACCCCCGGGGTCGCCGTCATCGCGAAAGCGCGCGGGGGGGCCGGCATCGTGGTCTCGGCCTCGCACAACCCCTACTACGACAACGGACTGAAGGTCCTGGGTGTGGGGGGCGCGAAGCTCGACTTCGCGACGGAGGCCGCCGTCGAGGAGGCGCTCAACCGGGCGGCGGGACCCAGTCGCGAGGTCTTCGAGGACGTCGAGGTCGACCGCGACGCACAGCACGAGTACGCCGAGCACCTGCGTCGACTGGTCCCCGTCGACCTCTCGGGTCTGCATCTCGTCCTGGACTGCGCCAACGGGGCCGCCTCGCACGTCGCCCACGAACTCTTCGAAGGGACCGGGGCACGGGTCACCACCTTGTTCGACGCCCCTAACGGCACCAACATCAACCTCCACTGCGGATCGACCCATCCCGAGGACCTGCGTCGAACGGTGGTCGAACTGGGCGCCGACGTGGGGCTGGCCTTCGACGGTGACGCCGACCGACTCATCGCGGTCGACGCCCGGGGCGTCCTGCGCAACGGCGACGACCTCGCGGTGCTCTTCTCCCTGGATTCGCACGCGCGCGGCGAGCTCGAGGGCGTCGTCGTCACGGTCATGAGCAATCTCGGGGTGCACCGGGCGCTGGGCGCACGGGGGGTGAAGGTCGTCGAGACGGACGTCGGCGACCGCAACATCCTCGCCGCCCTCGAGGAGCGACGTTGGGACTTCGGCGCCGAGCAGTCGGGCCACCTCATCTTCCGTCGCCTGAGCCCCACCGGCGACGGGCTGCTGACCGGACTGCTCGTGGCGGACCTCGTCGCTCGCTTCGGACCCCTCGCTGAGCAGTGTGACGCGGCGTGGCAGCGCGTCCCCCAGGACCTCATCAACATCGCGACGGACGCGTACGATGACGCGGTAGTGCGCGCCATGTTCGACGAGGAGTGCCGCGAGATGAGCGTGGCGAGCGACGACGTGCGCCTACTGATCCGACGTTCGGGCACCGAGCCGCTGATCCGCGTGATGGTCGAGGCCCTGGACGAGGCGTTCGTGGGTCGCTTCACGACGAGGGTGCGCACGCACTTCAGCCAGTAGGTCCCCCGGTGAGGCGATTGCGTCGCCGGTAGACTTGGGTCATGTGCGGCATCATCGGGGTCGTGGGATCCGACGAGACCCTCGCGACGCTGCTCCAGGGTCTCGAGCGACTTGAGTATCGAGGTTACGATTCGGCCGGCATCGCCCTGGTACGCGCGGGTCACACCTGGCGGGCCCGCACGGCCGAGGGGACCGAGTCGGTCGCCGCGTTGCGTCTCGAGTGCAAGGACGCTCCCCAGGACTACCGCTCGGGCATCGGGCACACCCGGTGGGCCACGCACGGCGCGCCCGAGGCCGAGAACGCGCACCCGCACCTCGACTGTTCGGGCCACGTGGCCATCATCCACAACGGCATCATCGAGAACCACGCGCAACTGCGCGAGGAGCTCTCCCAGCGCGGCCACCACTTCACCTCGGTGACCGACACCGAGGTCGTGGCCCATCTGGTGGAGGAGTTGCGCGCGCGCGGCCTGGACCTGCTCGACGCGGTGCGTCACGCCCTGTTGCGCGTGCGCGGGGCATTCGCCATCGCGGTGATGGACGCCAGCGAGCCCGACGTCATCGTCGCGGCCCGGCGGATCTCGCCGCTGGTGGTCGGCACCGCTCCCGGCGTGAGCTACCTGGCGAGCGACGTCCCGGCGATCTTGGACCGCGCCACCGCGTTCTACGCGGTCAACGACGACGAGGTCGTGCGCCTGGGCCCGGAGGGCTTTCGCGCCGTGGACCTCGAGGGTGCGCCGGTTCGCCTGCGCCAGTTGCAGATCGACTGGGACCTCGAGACCGCGGAGAAGGGTGGCTTCGACGATTTCATGAGCAAGGAGATCGCCGAGCAACCCGACGCGGTCTTCGCGACCCTGCTGGACCGTCAGCGCGGTGACGGCACGATCGTGTTCGACGAGTTGAGGATCTCGGACCAGGAGTTGCGTGAGGTCCGCCGGGTCGTCCTGGTGGCGTGCGGGACCTCGCTGCACGCCGCTCAGGTGGCCAAGTACGCGATCGAGCGCTGGGCGCGCTTGAGCGTGGACGTGGACATCGCCAGCGAATACCGCTACCGCGATCCCATCGTGGAGATCGGGACCCTGGTGATCGGTGTCTCCCAGAGCGGCGAGACGATCGACACCATCCAGGCGACGCGTGAGGCCCAGCGCCGGGGCGCGCGCGTGGTGGCGATCTCCAACATCGTCGACTCCTCGCTGGCCCGTGAGGCGGACGCGGTGATCTACACCCGTGCGGGCCTCGAGGTGTCGGTGGCCTCGACCAAGGCGTTCGTCGCCCAAGTGGCCGCGCTGGAGTTACTCGCCCTGCGTCTGGCGCAGTTGCGAGAGACGTTGACGACCTCGGAGATCGAGGCGCTGCTCGGGGGCTTGCACGAGATCAGTGGCCAGATCGCCACGGCGTTGTCGCGACGCGGCGACGTCGACGCGGTGGCCACGCAACTGCTGCACGCCCACGACTACTTCTTCATCGGGCGCCACGTCGGATTCCCGACGGCCCTCGAGGGCGCGCTCAAGCTCAAGGAGATCACCTACATGCACGCCGAAGGGTACGCGGCGGGCGAACTCAAACACGGACCGCTCGCCCTGATCGAGCCCGGGGTCATCGTCGTGGCGGTCACGACGGACGCGAACATGCACGAGAAGATCCTCTCCAACGTCGCCGAGGTGAAGGCCCGCGGGGCCACGGTGATCGCGGTGGCCGCCGATGACGACGAGCAGATCGGCGCCGTGGCGGACTTCGTCCTGCGGGTTCCGCGCACCGATCCGATGTTCACGCCGATGATCGACATCGTGCCGCTGCAGTTGCTGGCGTACTCGCTCGCTCGCGGGCTCGGTCGCAACGTCGATCGGCCCCGGAACCTCGCCAAGACAGTCACGGTGGAGTGATGGCCACCGTGGCGGTGGGCGTCGACGTGGTGGACGTGGCGCGATTCGCCCTCGCGCTGCGCCGCCGTCCGCGAATGGCCGAGCGCCTCTTCACCTCGCGCGAGCGCCACGACACCCAGGACCGACCCGAGCGCCTCGCCGCCCGATTCGCCGCCAAGGAGGCGGTCCTCAAGGCGTTGGGTGCGGGGTTGGGTGACGCCTCGTTGCGTCACATCGAGGTGCAGCGCACGCCGAGCGGCGCGCCGTTGATCGTCCTGCACGCCGAGGCCCACGACCTGGCGACCTCGCGGGGCGTCGCGACGCTGCACGTCTCGCTCTCGCACACCGCCACCACCGCCACGGCCTTCGTGGTCGCGTCCTCGGAGACGTCGCGTGCCGGCTGAGGGGATGCACCGTCCGGCGTGGGCCGAGATCTCCGCGTCGGCTCTCGCGCACAATATCGCCGTGGTGCGCGACCTGCTCGGCGCCACCCAGGTCTGCGCGGTGGTGAAGGCCAACGGCTACGGCCACGGTGCGGTGCTGGCCGCGCGCGCCATGGTCGCCGGCGGGGCGGACTGCCTCGCGGTGGCCATCATCGACGAGGGGATCGAACTGCGTGACGCCGGCATCGACGCGCCGATCCTGCTGTTGTCGGAGATCCCGAGCGACACGATCCGCGCGGCGCTCGAGTCCGACCTGATGTTGACGATCGGCTCGCTCGAGGGCGCGCGGGCCGCGGCCACCGCCGCCGCCGAACTCGGGGGCGTGCACCGGGTGCACCTCAAGGTCGACACGGGCATGTTGCGACAGGGGGTCAACCCCCGTGAGACCCTGCGCGCGGCGCGGATACTCCACGACTGCCCGGCGCTCGAACTCGAGGGGATCTTCACCCACTTCTCGGTCGCCGACGGCGACGACGACGCGGACCAGGCCTTCACGGCGCGCCAGGTGGACATCTTCAACCGCGTCCGCGGCGAGTTGCGCCAGCACGGGATCGACCCGCCGAGCGTGCACCTGGCCAACTCCGCCGGAGTCCTCGGCCATCCGGCGTCGCACGCGACCCTCGCGCGGCCCGGCCTGGTCCTCTACGGCTACCTGCCCGCGCCCTGGCTGGCGCGGGCCCTGGCCGAACGCGGCGCGTCACTCCGGCCGGCCCTCTCACTGCGCGCCCAAGTGGTGGCGACTCGCCGTGGCGAGGTCGGTGACCGACCCAGCTACGGTCGCCACCGTGAGCTCAGCGCGCCCTCGACGATCGCCACCGTGCCCTTCGGCTACGCCGACGGCTATCCGCGTCGACTCTTCGACGCGGGGGCCTACGTGCTCATCAACGGTCGCCGCTATCCACTGGCCGGCATGGTGACGATGGATCAGCTGCTCATCAACTGCGGCGACGACGAGGTCGCCGTCGGCGACGACGTCGTCCTGCTGGGCGTGAGCGGGGACGAGTCCCTCAGCGCCGAGGACTGGGCCGAGTGGGGCCAGACGGTGACCTGGGAGGTCCTCTGTGGCATCGGAGCGCGCGTGCCGCGCGTTCTCGTGGAGTGATGCCCGACCTGGCGGAGCTGCCCCACTGCGAGGCGTGCGCGCTCTCGCGATCGCGCACCCGGGTGGTGATCGGCTCGGGACCGCGAGCACCGGGTCTGATGGTCGTGGGCGAGGCGCCCGGACGACAGGAGGACGAGGGTGGGGAGCCGTTCGTCGGGCGCAGCGGACAGCTGTTGGTGCGCCTCATCTCTGAGGAGCTCGGTCTCGCGCGTGACCAGTACTTCATCACCAATGTCGTCAAGTGTCGACCGCCGCAGAATCGCACCCCGCGCGTGACCGAGGTGGCGGCGTGCCGGCCCTGGCTCGAGGCCCAGTTGGCGTACCTGGCTCCCGACCGGATCCTGGCGGTGGGCAACGTCGCGGCCGCGGCGGTCTTCGGCTTCACCCAGGGGATCGGGCGCACGCACGGGCGCGTGGGTCACTGCGGGGGCGTCGCGGGTGTGGCGACCTATCACCCGGCGGCGGCGCTGCGCGGAGGCCCTAACGTGGTGGGCGTGATGCGCGCAGATCTGCAAGTCCTGCGCTCACTGGAGGGTTGAGTGGCGTACCAGCGGGTGTGCGCCAGCGACGCGGCGACCGTCGAGGCGGGTGCGGCGTTGGCCGCGCTGTTGCGACCCGGCGACGTGGTGCTGCTCACGGGTCCCCTGGGTGCGGGCAAGACGACCTTCGTCAAGGGGGTGGCGCGGGCGCTGGGTGTGGTCGAGCGGGTGACCAGCCCGACGTTCACGATGGTGCGACAGCACGCGGCACACAACGACCAGGGGATCGCGACCCTGCACCACGCCGACGTCTACCGGGTGGACTCGATCGCCGAGGTGCGCGACCTGGACCTGGGGGAGTTGGTGGAGGAGGACGCCGTGGCGTTGGTGGAGTGGGGCGAGTTGGCCGCGGCGGTCTTCGGCCGCGAAGTCCTCACCCTGGACTTCGTGCTCGACGAGGGCGACGAGGAGACGAGACGCATCGTGGTGGGGGGCGCCATCGACGCGGCGCGAGCGAGTGCGTTGGCGCGCTGGAGCGATTGATGAACATCCTGGCCATCGAGACGGCGACGACGGCGTGCGCCCTGGGTCTGCGCAGCGACGACGGCTTCGAGGTGGGCTGGGTGGTCGACGAGGACCGTCGTCACACCGAGGTCCTCGCGGCGTCGATCTCGCGCCTGCTGCGCGAGGCGCGGCTACGCGCGCGTGACCTCGACCGGGTGGTCGTCGACCGCGGACCCGGACTCTTCACCGGCCTGCGCGTCGGCCTGGCCACCGCGCTGGGCCTGAGCGAGGCGACCGGGTGCCCTCTCGTGGGGGTGACGTCCCTCGAGCTCTTCGCCCACGCCAGCCACGACTCCGGGACCCGCGGCACGCTCGTCTGCGCCGTCGACGGTCGCCGGGGCGAGGTCTTCGTCCAAACGTTCGCGCTCGACGAGGCCGTCACGCCCGTCGACGAGCCCTCCGTGGCGCGTGCCCACGACGTCGCCGCCAAGTGGGTCGGCCGCGACGAGCCCGTGACGTTCACCGGCGACGGTGTCGAACGCTACCTCGGCGATTTCGCCGCGGTCGCGCGCGGCGTGGTGGACCACCAGACGGTGCCCTCGGTCGCCGCGTCGCTGTCGCTGGGTGCGACCCGGCCCCCCGTCGCGCGCGTCGAACCGCTGTACTTGCGCGACGCCGACGCCGTCGCCAACTTCACCACGCGCGTGCGCCCGTGACGTCGACGACGCCCGACTGGCGCATCCGACGCGCCGAGCGCCGTGACGTTCTCGATCTGCTCGAGATCGAGAACGACCAGTTCCCCGAGCCCTGGACCAGGTCGATGCTGCTCGATGAGATCGCCAACACCGAGAGTCGGCGCTACACCGTCGCCGAGGAGCGCGGGGTGATCATCGGTTACTTGGGTGTGATGTTCGTCCTGAGCGACGAACTGCACGTCAACACCATCGGGACGCGACCCGGTCACGAGGGGCGCGGGGTGGCCTCGTCGCTGCTCGACGACGCCTGGGCGCAGGCCCGCGCGCGCGGGGTGGCGCGCGCCACCTTGGAAGTGGCGGTCTCCAACAGCCGCGCGATCGCCCTGTACTACCGCTACGGCTTCGCGCCGGTCGGGGTGCGCAAGAACTACTACGAGCGCACCCACGAGGACGCCCTGATCCTCTGGGCCGACATCCCGCCCGCCCCCCGCAGCGGCTCCCTAGGCTGAGGGCATGGCAATGGCAACGGGCGTGGCGCTCGCGATCGAGACCAGTTGCGACGACACCGCCGCGGCGGTGGTCGACGCCACCTGGCGGGTCCGCTCCTCGGTCATCGAGTCCTCGATCGATCAACACCGTGAGTTCGGCGGGGTCGTACCCGAACTGGCGGGTCGGGCGCATCTCACGACGGTGGGCCCGGTCGTGCGTCGTGCCCTGGAC
Source organism: Acidobacteriota bacterium (assembly GCA_018971185.1). Lineage (GTDB taxonomy): Bacteria > Actinomycetota > Acidimicrobiia > Acidimicrobiales > RAAP-2 > RAAP-2. The sequence continues at coordinate 48,796 of JAGXBH010000003.1, read as the reverse complement.
GACGCCGGACTCGACCCGCGGGCCCCGGCCATCGACGTCGTGGCGGTCACCGCGGGTCCCGGGCTCGTGGGCTCCCTCCTCATCGGATTGTCGGCGGCCAAGGCCTACTCGCTCGCCTGGGACGTGCCCTTCGTCGGCGTGAATCACCTCGAGGGCCACTTGTTCGCACCCCTGCTCGAGCGGCCCGATCTGCAGTGGCCCATCGTGACGCTCCTGGTGTCGGGCGGGCACTCGATGATCGTGGTGCAGCGCGGCCCCGGTGAGCACGTGGTCGTCGGCGAGACCATCGACGACGCCGCCGGCGAGGCGTACGACAAGGTCGCGAGGTGGTTGGGTCTGGCCTATCCCGGCGGTCCCGAGATCGACCGGCTCGCACGCCAGGGCACGGGGGGCGCGTTGAAGCTTCCCGTCTCGATGACCGGTGACGACTTCGACCTCTCGTTCTCGGGGCTCAAGACCGCGGTGGTCCGCGCGACCGAGAAGCATCCCGAGGTGGCTCTGGCCGACGTGGCGGCGTCGTTCCAGGACGCCGTCGCCGAGCAGCTGCTGCGCAAGCTGCGCCGCGTCCTCGAGGCGTACGGCGAGGTCCGAGGTGTCGCCCTCGCGGGTGGGGTGGCGGCGAACTCCGCGCTACGCCGAGGCGTCGAGGCATTGGCCGACGAGTTCGCGATCCCCAGTCTCCTGCCGAGCCTGGCGATGTGCACCGACAACGCCGCCATGATCGGCGCCGCCGGGCTCCACCGCTTCGCCCACGACGGCCCGAGCGACCTCTCGCTCTCGGCGCGCCCCAACTGGTCCCTGAGCGAGGTGTCGTGAGCGAGCGATGGGTGCCGCTCGACGTGGCGGACACCGATGCGGACCCGGTCGCGCAGTTTCGCCGGTGGTTCGACGAGGCCCTTCCCGAGATGCGTGAGCGCGAGGCGATCGCGCTGGTCACCGCCTCGCTCGCGGCGCGCCCGAGCGCGCGCATGGTGCTGCTGCGCCACGTGGGCGACGACGGTTTCGGCTGGTTCTCCAACTACGACTCGCGCAAGGGTCGAGAGCTCGAGGAGAACCCCCACGCCGCCCTGCTCTGGTACTGCGAACCCCTCGGTCGCCAGATCCGCATCGAGGGCCGGGTGCGCCGTATGGACCCGGTCGCCTCCGACGCGTACTTCGCCGCTCGTCCCCGAGGCCACCAGATCGGCGCGCACGCCAGTCGCCAGAGCGCGACCCTGCAGAGCCGTGCCGAGCTCGAGGGGCGCCTCGCCGAGGTCGCGGCCGATTTCGAGGGCGTTGACGTGGTACGCCCCGAGAACTGGGGCGGGTTCGTGCTCACCCCGGAGTACTTCGAGTTCTGGCAACATCGACGCGACCGGCTGCACGACCGGGTGGCCTACCTGGTCAGTGGCGACGGGTGGCGACGCGAACGACTCTCGCCCTGACCGGGCTCCTCGGCGCCCCGGCGCGAGAGTGACGGCCGCGGGGGTGACACGGCCGAGAGGGCGCCGCTGTGCGTCGCGGGGCGTTGGCACTCGTAGGTTGAGTCTGCTAAATTGGCAGTCACAACGTTTGAGTGCTAACCAAACAGGAGGCAATGCCAATGAAACTGCACCCACTAGAAGACCGCATCGTGGTCCGTCCCAACAGCGCGGAGGCGACCACCGCGTCGGGTCTGGTCATCCCCGACACCGCCAAGGAGAAGCCGCAGCAGGGTGAGGTCTTGGCGACGGGGCCCGGCCGTCGCGCGGAGTCGACCGGCGAGCTGATCACCACCGGCGTGAGCGTGGGCGACACCGTCGTGTACTCCAAGTACGGCGGCACCGAGATCACCGTGGACGGCGAGGACCTCTTGATCCTCTCGAGTCGTGACGTGCTCGCCACGATCACCAAGTAGGTCGACATGTCCAAGTTGCTCAAGTTTGACGAGGAGGCCCGTCGCGGCCTCGAAGCCGGTGTCGACAAGCTCGCCGACGCCGTGAAGGTGACCCTCGGCCCCAAGGGCCGTAACGTGGTCATCGGCAAGAAGTTCGGCGCGCCGACCATCACCAACGACGGCGTGTCCATCGCCCGAGAGATTGAGTTGGAGGACCCCTTCGAGAACATGGGCGCCCAGCTGGTGAAGGAAGTGGCGACCAAGACCAACGACGTGGCCGGTGACGGCACGACGACGGCGACGGTGCTCGCCCAGGCGCTCATCAAGGAGGGGTTGCGCAACGTCGCGGCCGGCGCGAACCCGTCCGGTCTCAAGCGCGGTATCGAGAAGGCCGTGAAGAGCGCCGTGGAGTCGATCCACGCGCAGAGCCAGCCGGTGAACGACAAGACCCAGATCGCCCAGGTGGCGACCATCTCCGCGGCGGACGCGTCCATCGGCGAGGTGATCGCCGACGCGATCGACAAGGTGGGCAAGGACGGCACCGTCACGGTCGAGGAGTCCAACACCTTCGGCATCGAGCTCGAGCTCACCGAGGGCATGCAGTTCGACAAGGGCTACCTCTCGCCGTACTTCGTGACCGACGCCGAGCGCCAGGAGGCCGTGCTGGAGGACGCCTTCATCCTCTTCACCAGCGGCAAGATCTCTGCGGTGCACGACCTGGTCCCGGTGCTGGAGAAGGTCATGCAGTCGGGTCGGGCGCTCCTCATCATCGCCGAGGACGTCGACGGTGAGGCGTTGGCCACGCTCGTCGTGAACAAGATCCGTGGCACCTTCACCTCCGTCGCGGTCAAGGCGCCTGGTTTCGGCGAGCGCCGCAAGGCGATGCTCCAGGACATGGCGGTGCTGACCGGCGCGACGGTGATCTCCGAGGAGATCGGGCTCAAGCTGGACTCGGCGACCGTCGACCTGCTGGGCCGGGCCCGGCGCATCGTCGTCACCAAGGACGCGACGACCATCGTCGACGGTGCGGGCTCGCCCGAGGACGTCGCCGGTCGTGTCGCCCAGCTCAAGCGTGAGATCGAGGACACCGACTCGGACTGGGACCGCGAGAAGCTCCAGGAGCGCCTCGCGAAGCTGGCCGGCGGTGTCGCGGTGGTCAAGGTCGGAGCCGCGACCGAGGTCGAGCTCAAGGAGAAGAAGCACCGCATCGAGGATGCCCTCAGCGCCACGCGTGCCGCGATCGACGAGGGTATCGTCGCCGGCGGCGGCACGGCGTTGGTCCGTAGCCGCGCCGCGGTCGACACCTTGATCAACTCGCTCGAGGGCGACGAGGCCACCGGCGCACGTATCGTGGCCAACTCCCTCGAAGCACCCCTTCGCCACATCGCGGCCAACGCGGGCTACGAGGGTGCGGTCAAGGTCCGCGAGGTCGCCGACGCGAAGGGCAACACCGGCCTCAACGCGGCGACGGGCGAGTTGGTCGACCTGGTGGCCGCCGGCGTCATCGACCCGGCCAAGGTCACGCGCTCGGCCCTGCAGAACGCGGCGTCCATCGCGGCGCTGCTCCTCACCACCGAGGCCATCGTCGCCGACAAGCCCGAGCCGGTCGCGGCCGGTGGTGGCGGCGACGCCGGCATGGGTGGTATGGGCGGCATGATGTAACGCATCGTTCACGCGATGTTGGAGAAACCGGGCCTTCGGGCCCGGTTTTTTCATCTGGGCGGGTGATCCGTACCCCTCGGCGCCTGAGAGACTCGTGGCATGGTCCGGCGCAACCTCACCCGCGGTCGCAGTTTCGATGGCGTGGCCGAGGGTTATGACCGCTTCCGGCCGCGGTATCCGTCGGCGCTCTTCGACGACCTGGGCGAGGCGGTCGGGCTGGACGAGCACTCGCGGATCCTCGAGGTCGGCTGTGGCCCCGGGGTCGCGACCGAGTCGATGATGGCGCGCGGGTGGTCGGTGCTCGCGGTGGACCCCGGGGCGCAGTTGGCGCGGGTCGCGCGCGAGAAGTTCGCCGCCGAGCGCTTCGCCGTCGAGGTCGCGACCTTCGACGAGTGGGACCCGCGCGGGCGTCGTTTCGACCTCCTGTTCTCCGCCGCCGCGTACCACTGGGTGGCGCCCGAGGTGCGCTGGGTGAAGGCCGCCGAGGTGGTGGACGACGGCGGGTATCTCGCGCTGGCGGGGAATCGCGCCGTGGCCCGGGGGAGCTTCCACGAGTTCTACGAGGCGACGGCGCGACTCCGCGAGGAGTACGGGGTCGACGAGGAGCGTCCTTCCCCGACGCCCGACGAGTTGGGTGACATCGTCACGGCCCACGCCCACGACGTCGGGTCCCTCTGGGAGGCGGTCTCGCCCCAGGGGTCCGACATCGTCGCCGGCGACCTCTTCGGCGCGCCCGACGTGCATCTCTACCCGTGGTCGAGGTCGTACTCGACGGCCGAGGCCCTCGGCCTGCTCGCGACGTACTCGCGCTTCGTGGTGATGGACGGCGCCCGACGCGACGAGCTCTTCGCGCGGATGGCGGCGCTGGCCGACGAGCGCTTCGCGGGTGAGCTGATCCGCCACTACGTGTGCGTGATGGCGCTGGCCCCTCGTTCGTCGTCGTGAATCGAGGGCGTGTCGCCCACGGCGCCGGCGCCGGCGCTTAAGCCTCCTCGCCCGCCTCCACGGCGACGTGGGGGACCACCCGGTCGAGCCACGAGGGCATCCACCAGTTGGCACGACCGAGGTAGTGCATCAACGAGGGCACGAGGATGGTGCGCAGGATGAAGGCGTCGAGCAGCACCGCCCCGCCGAGCCCGATACCGAACTCGGCGATGATGCGCTGACCGCCGAAGGCGAAGGAGAAGAACACCGAGATCATGATGAGTGCCGCCGCCGTGATGACGCGGCCGGTGTTGGCCTGGCCGTGGATGATCGACATCTCGTTGTCCCCGGTGTTGACCCACTCCTCGTGCATGCGCGACACCAGGAACACCTGGTAGTCCATCGAGAGTCCGAAGAGGATCGCGATCATGATGATCGGGAGATAGGACTCGATGGGACCCGAGCCCGAGCCGATCAGCTGACTGCCCCAGCCCCACTGGAAGACCGCGACGACGAGTCCGAACGATGCCCCCACGGCGAGCAGGTTCATCAGGGCCGCCACGAGGGGGATGACCACGGAGCGGAACGCCACCATGAGCAGCAGGCAGCCCAGGAGGACGATGACCACCAAGAAGAGCGGGATCTTGGAGTCGAGGATGTTGGAGAAGTCATCGGACAGCGCGCGCGACCCCCCGACGTAGATGGCGGTGTGCGTCGTGGCCGTGGCCCGCGGCACGTACTGGGAACGGATGGCGTCGATCAGCGAGGTGGTGGTCCGCGACTGGGGACTCGACTTGGAGATGACGGTGACCAGGGCCACGGTCTTGGCCGGGTTGAGCGTGACCGGACCGACCGAGGCCACGTCGGGCGCGCTGCGCAGGGACTGCGCGAGTGACGTCATCGTGGCCACGTCGGCGCTGGTGCGCACGTCACCCACGACGAGCAACGGGCCGTTGGAGCCCGGCCCGAAACCCTGGGCCAGGTAGTCGTAGGCGACGCGCGTCGTCGATCCCGCCGGGTCCGACCCCTGGTCCGAGATGCCGAGGTTGAGCGTGAAGATCGGCAGGGCGATGAGCACGATCACGACGAGCGACCCCAGCGAGAGCGAGCGCGGGTGACGGCTCACGTAGAGCGCCCAGCGCTGCCAGCCACCCTCGACCAGTGCGGCCTCGGGTCCCTCGTTGGCCAGGCGACGCCGTTCGCGGCGGCTCAGCACCCGGTGCTTCTGGAAAGCGAGCAACGAGGGGAGGAGGGTCAACGCGGCGAGCATGGTGATCAACACCGTGACCGAGGCGGCGACGCCCAGGCCGTCGAGGAACGAGAACCCGAGAACCAGCATGCCCAGTAGCGCCACGCAGACGGTGGCCCCGGCGAAGAGCACCGCGCGCCCCGACGTGTTCACCGCGGTCACGATGGCGTCCTCCACGCTCATGCCCTGGCGCAGGTTCTGTCGGGCCCGGGTGACGATGAAGAGCGCGTAGTCGATGCCCACGCCCAGTCCGATGAGTGAGCCCAGGATCGGGGCGAACTGGGCGATGGAGAGCCCGTGGCTCAGGAGCGTGGTCGCCCCGGAGGCGATGCCGATCGCGAAGAGCGCCACGCCCAGGGGCAACAGCATCGCCCAGAGGGAGCCGAAGGCCAGGAAGAGCACCACCGCGGTCAGGAGCAGTCCGACCCCTTCGCCGGGCGAGCCCTTGGGCGACGACAACTGTCCGAAGGCGTTACCGCCGAAGTCGACCTGCAACGTCGACGAGCGGAGCTTGCTCGCGACGTCGACCACGTTCTGGATCTCCTTGGTGGTGAGCAGGTTGGCCTGCTTCGTGAAGGTCACGGTCACGTAGCCGATGGCGGGGTCCGTGGTGGAGTACTGGACGGGTGAGACGCTGCCCACCGCGCTCAGGCTCTTCACGTCGCTGAGGACGGGGGTGATGGCGGCCGCGTCGGCGCGTAGCGCTCCGTTGCTCGAGTGAAAGACGATCTGGTCGGAGTCGCCCGACGCGTGGGGGAAGCCCACCTCGAGCAGATGCAGGGCGTGGGTGGAATCGGTGCCGGGCAGGCTGAAGGAGTTCGAGTAGGCACTGCCGGCGGCCTGGGCGGCGGCGTTGACGCCGACGATGAGGACGATCCAGATGACCAGTACGAGCCAGCGGCGTCGTACGCTGAAACGCGCGAGGGATTTCACGGTGGGGGCTCCTAAGAATTGGGGTCCGGCGAGGGGCGTCGATCTCGACGCGCCACACCAGTCTAGGCCGTCGCCATGGGACCCTCGAGGGGCCGGGTGCGCGCTCGACGACGGCCTACTGGGGGCCGCTCTGGAACGCGAGCGGCACGCCGGTCTCCAGGAGTGTCTTGAGTCCGCTGAGGATCTCGTTCCAGCCGCCGCCCGCTCCGGCGGACTCGCCATCGCCGCGGGTCACGAAGGCCCACAGGGGCGCGTTCGACACGTCGTGGGTCACGGTGAGCCGCGAGACGCCGCCGCGCACGGGGACGATCTCGCAGGTGAGGGTGGTGAAGCCCTCGGCGGCCAGTTCGGGGGTCATCGTCATGCGCCAGGTCTGCACGAGCCGGTGGGGCGGGTCGGCTTCGATCACTTCGCCGTCGCTGATCACGTCGGGGCATCCCAACTCCTTCATCCCCTCGTTGGCGTAGGCCCGAAAGGCCCCTCCCGCGCGCAGCTCGTACTCCACGAGTGGCGCGTAGCCGTAACGCACCGTCCAGTCGGGCGACGTCAGGGCCTCCCAGATGGCTTCGGGCGTCGCGTTGATGTACACGCGGTAGATCTGGATCTCCTCGGGTCGGGCATCTGTCATTTCGTGGTCTCCAATGTCTTCTTCAGGTTGACAAGCGCCGCGACGCGACGCTCGGTGTACTTGTCGATCCAGCGGTCGTGGATCAGTCGAATCGGCACGGGATTGAGGTAATGGCGCTTCTCGCGGCCGAATCGGCGGGTGACGACGAGCCCCGCTGCCTCCAAGAGTCGAAGGTGCTTCATGACTCCGATGCGCGTCATCTCGACGTGTGACTCGAGATCACTGAGCGACCTGGCGTCGCGCTCGAAGAGCAGATCGAGGAGCAGTCGTCGGGTGGGATCGGCGAGGGCTCTGAACACCAGGTTGTCGTCCATCGGTCGCCACTATAGGTAACCAAATAGTTACCTGTCAATCCCGCCCGCCGGGAGTGTCTCGCCGTCGCGGCACGCGGGCGACCAGAGGTGACGACGTGGCGGAGAGGCCAACGGCGTCCGGTAGATTGGAGGGAATCACGTTCAGCTCGGAGCGCGGTTCCACCCGGAGGTCGCCATGGCGGAAGTAGAAATCGGTATCTTCAAATCGGCTCGTCAGGCCTACGGCTTCGACGACATCGCGATCGTTCCCTCGCGGCGCACCCGTGACCCCGAGGACGTGGACATCTCGTGGCAGATCGACGCCTACAAGTTCGAACTGCCGGTGCTGGGCTCGGCCATGGACGGGGCCATCTCACCGACGACCGCCATCGAGCTGGGGCGCCTCGGCGGACTGGGCGTCCTCAATCTCGAGGGACTCTGGACCCGCTACGAGGACCCGACACCGCTCTTCGACGAGATCCAGACGCTCGACGACGACAAGGCGACCGCCCGGATGCAGCAGATGTACCTGGAGCCCGTCAAGCTCGAACTGGTGGCCGAGCGCATCCGCCAGATGAAGGCCGCGGGCATCACCACGTCGGCGTCGGTGACCCCCCAGAAGACCGACTGGATGGCCAAGACCATCCTCGACGCCGGTCTCGACATCCTCGTGATCCAGGGCACGGTCGTGTCGGCGGAGCACGTGTCGAAGACGGTGGAGCCGCTCAATCTCAAGAAATTCATCCGCGAGTTCGAGCTCCCGGTCATCGTGGGCGGGTGCGCCAGTTACCAAGCGGCGCTGCACCTGATGCGCACCGGCGCCGCGGGCGTGCTGGTGGGCGTGGGTCCGGGTAACGCGTGCACCTCACGCGCGGTGCTCGGCATCGGCGTGCCCCAGGCCACGGCCATCGCCGACGTCGCGGGAGCGCGCATGCGCCACCTCGACGAGACGGGCGTCTACGTGCACGTCATCGCCGACGGCGGTATGTCCAAGGGGGGCGACATCGCCAAGGCCATCGCCTGCGGCGCCGACGCGGTCATGATCGGTTCGCCGCTGACCAGTGCGGTCGAAGCACCCGCGCACGGCTTCCACTGGGGCATGGCGACCTTCCACCCGACGTTGCCGCGCGGCACGCGCGTGCGCACCAAGGTCCGTGGCACCTTGAAGGAGGTACTCGTCGGGCCGGCGCACGAGAACGACGGCCGCCTCAACCTCTTCGGCGCGCTACGCACGTCGATGGCCACCTGCGGGTACGAGACGCTCAAGGAGTTCCAGAAGGCCGAGATCATGTTGGCGCCGTCCCTGCAGACCGAGGGTAAGCAACTCCAGCGCGCCCAGGGCGTGGGCATGGGCCATTGACCGTCCTGGTCGTCGACTTCGGGGCGCAGTACGCCCAACTCATCGCGCGCCGGGTCCGTGAGGCTCGGGTCTACTCCGAGATCGTCCAGAGCACCATCACCGCGGACGAGGTGCGCGCCAAGGGACCCGCGGCCATCATCCTCTCGGGCGGTCCGAAGTCGGTGTACGAGGTGCCGGCGCCGCAGTTGGACCCCGCGATCTTCGAGCTCGGCATCCCGATCCTGGGCATCTGCTACGGAGCCCAGCTCATGGCCCTGCAACTCGGCGGCGAGGTGGCCCACACCGGCGGCGGCCAGTACGGGCGTACCGAACTGACCCGGCAGGGAGCGAGTTCGCTGATGGCCGAGTGGCCCGAGACCCAGTCGTGCTGGATGAGCCACGGCGACGCCATCGCCCGGGCACCCGAGGGTTTCGTGGTCAGCGCCGCGACGCCGCTCGCCCCGGTGGCGGTGATGGAGGACCCGCGGCGACGCCTCTTCGGCGTGCAGTTCCACCCCGAGGTGGCCCACGCCGAACGGGGACAGGAGCTCCTCGAGACCTTCCTGCACGACGTCGCCGAGATCGCGCCCACGTGGACGAACACCTCGATCATCGACGACCAGGTGGCGGCGATCCGCGCCCGGGTCGGTGACGAGCGGGTGCTGTGCGCCCTCTCGGGCGGGGTGGACTCCGCGGTGGCCGCGGCGCTGGTCACCAAGGCCATCGGGACGCAGCTGACGTGCGTCTTCGTCGACACCGGTTTGATGCGCAAGGACGAGGGGGAGCAGATCGAGGCGACCTTCACGCGTCAATTCGGCGTGCGCCTCATCCACGTCAAGGCCCAGGACCGCTTCTTCGACGCGCTGGCCGGCGTCGTCGACCCCGAGCGCAAACGAAAGATCATCGGCGAGCTCTTCATCCGCGAGTTCGAGGCCGTCGCGCGCGAGTTGGCCGAGGGAGAGTCGCCGCGATTCTTGGTGCAGGGGACCCTCTACCCCGACGTGATCGAGTCGGGCTCGGGTCACGCCGCCAACATCAAGAGCCACCACAACGTGGGGGGGTTACCCGACGACCTCTCCTTCGAGCTGATCGAGCCCCTGCGCAGTCTCTTCAAGGACGAGGTACGCCACGTGGGCGAGGAGCTCGGACTTCCGGCGCAGATCGTGTGGCGCCAGCCCTTCCCCGGGCCGGGACTTGGCGTGCGGATCATCGGCGAGGTGACGCGTGAGCGCGCCGAGATCCTGCGCAACGCCGACCACGTCGTGGTGGACGAGATCAGGCGGGCGGGACTCTACCGCGAGCTCTGGCAGAGCTTCGCGGTGTTACCGGCGGTGCGTACGGTGGGGGTGATGGGAGACGGACGGACCTACGAGTACCCGATCGTCATCCGCGCCGTCACCTCCGACGACGCCATGACCGCGGACTGGGCGCGTCTGCCCTACGACGTCATCGAGTCCATCGCGAATCGGCTGATCCGAGAGGTGCCGGGTGTCAATCGGGTGGCCCTGGACGTGACGTCCAAGCCACCGGGCACCATCGAATGGGAGTGAGTCGCCGCTCCTTCTCCGACGAGGCCCTCTGGGGGGAGGGCGCCCAGGACCCGGTGGCGGCCCTCGATCCCGACAGTCTGCTGGAGGGCCTGACCGGTCCTCAGCGTCGCGCGGTGGTGCAACGCGGTGGTCCGCTGCTGGTGATCGCGGGTGCCGGATCGGGCAAGACCCGGGTCCTCACGCGGCGGATCGCCCACCTGCTCGCCACCGGCGACGCGCGCGCGCACGAGATCATGGCCATCACCTTCACCAACAAGGCGGCCGACGAGATGCGCCGACGCGTCGTGGACCTGGTGGGCGAGGACGCCAGGAGCATGTGGGTCTCCACGTTCCACTCGGCGTGCCTGCGTCTGTTGCGCGCCCACGCCGACGTACTCGGCTACGAGCGCGGATTCACGATCTACGACGCGGGTGACGCCGAGAGCGCCGTCGAGCGCATCATGAAGGAACTCAACCTCGACACCAAGCGGATCAGTCCGCGAAGTGTCGCCTCGGCCATCTCGGCGGCCAAGAACGAGATGCTCTCCGCCGAGCGCTACGCGGACCAAGGGCGCGGCGACGATCCCAACCACCGGCGCGTCGCCGAGATCTACCGGCTCTACGAGACGCGACTCAAGCTCGCCAACGCCATGGACTTCGACGACCTCCTGTTGAACGCGGTGGGCATGCTGCGCGCCGACGCCACCGTGCTCGCGTCGTATCAGCGACGATTCAAGTACCTACTGGTCGACGAGTTCCAGGACACCAACGGGGTCCAGAACGAACTGGTGCTCCTGCTCGCCGCGGCCCATCGCAATCTCTGCGTGGTGGGCGACTCCGACCAGTCGATCTACCGCTTCCGTGCGGCCGACGTCCGCAACATCCTGCAGTTCGAGGAGCGGTTCCCCGACGCCGAGGTGATCCTGCTCGAGCAGAACTTCCGCTCCACCCAGACGATCCTCGACGCCGCCAACGCGGTCATCGCCAAGAACGCCTCGCGCCACGCCAAGAACCTCTTCACGGACCACGGGCCCGGCGAGAGGATCCGCCTCTATCGCGCGGGCGACGAGTACGACGAGGGGCGCTGGGTCGCCACCGAGCTACGTCGCGCGCGCGTCGAGGCGGGCATCGAGTGGAACCAGATGGCCGTCTTCTACCGGACCAACGCCCAGAGTCGTGTCCTGGAGGAGGAGATGCTGCGCGCGCGCATCCCCTATCGCGTGATCTCGGGGATGCGCTTCTACGACCGCAAGGAGATCAAGACCGCACTGGCCTACGCGCGCCTCATCGTCAACCCGCGTGACGAGGCGTCGGCCCGTCGCGTGATCAACGAGCCCAAGCGCGGCGTCGGCGACGCCGCCCAGACCAAGCTCGGGACGTACGCCGCCGAGAACTCGATCTCCTTCGCCGAGGCGGCCCAGTACGGCGCCGCCGCCGGCCTCACCGGTCGCGCCCTCAGTGGCGCCGAGCGGTTCGCCTTCGTCATGGACGAGTTGCGTGCGATGTCCCACGACCTCACGCCGCGCGAGATGATCGACGCGATCGTGCGCGAGACGGGGATGGGCGACGCCCTGCGCGCGGAGGACTCCGACGAGGCCATCTCGCGACTGGAGAACCTGGGCGAGTTGGCGTCGGCGGCGGCCCAGTACGACACGTTGATGGACTTCGTGGAGCGCATGGCGCTCGTGGCCGACTCCGATCAGCTCGACGCGGGAGTCGGGGCGATCTCGATGATGACCATGCACGTGGCCAAGGGACTCGAGTTCCCCCTCGTCGTGATCACCGGACTGGAGGAGACGATCTTTCCTCACCGACGCGCCCTCTCCGACGACGCCGAGCTCGAGGAGGAACGCCGACTGTGCTACGTGGGCGTGACGCGCGCGATGCGCCACCTCATCCTCACCCACGCGTGGAGCCGCACCACCTGGGGCAATCGCACCGAGGCGCTGCCGAGTCGTTTCTTGCAGGAGATCCCGGCCGAACTGATCCACGACATCTCCGCGTCGTTGCCGACCCGACGCGCCACTTTCGCGTCCGACGAGGACGGCTTCGTGGGTCGTGGGGGCGACTTCACGGCGGGGCGGGCCTTCGGAGCCGGGACGGCACCCCCGGTGCGGTCCACCGGTGCGGAGAAACTGGGACTCGTGGTGGGCGAACGGGTGGTGCACGATCGCTACGGCCTCGGCACGGTGCTGAGCGTCGAGGGCAGCGCGGCGCAGCCGCGCGCGAGGGTCAACTTCGACGACCACGGCACGAAGCAGTTGATCCTGGCGATGACCCCCTTGAAGAGGGCGTAGGCCTCCTCGGCGCTCGTCAGGGTTCTTAGTCATTCTTTAGTGGATGTTGAGACGTTTAGAAGACCCCGACGGAGGGCCCGTGTAAAATTGGGTCTCCATGAGTAATGAAGCGCCGCCGCGCCCTCAACCTCGTCCGCAACCGGGACCGAGGACGCGGGCGCCCTATCGTGCGGGCCCCCGTCACGGGCACCGGTTACCCCGTTACGTCTACTGGCGCCGGCGCGCCATCGTGGTGGCGGCGATCTTCACCCTGGTCGTCTTCTCCTACTACGGCGTCACGCTCGGGTTCGCCCTGGGTAACCCCTCCTACGGCGTGTCGCTGCAGGCGCGTTTCGCCGAGTGGGGTCGCCAGCACGGCATCGGCCCGATCGTGACGTGGGCCGAGACCGAGTACAACAAGCTGCACCCGGCGAGGGTCGGCGGCACGCCCTCGACCTCGGCCCTGCCCAAGACCTCCACCGTCACGCCCGTTTCGGGCACGCAGCCGCTCCCGATGCCCGCACCGCTGGTGTCGCCCGCCGCGGTGCCCCTCGCGGGCGAGGGGAAGTGGTCGCCCGCCGGTCGATACACCGCCAACGGGATCCCGGCGGTCTACACCACGTTCATCCGGCCCGACGCGATCCACACCAGCTACGTCGTCGGCGTGGCGTGGATGGACACGAAGATCCTCTCGGGGCAGCTCTACTCGGGCTCGCAGATCCCCGGGGGTGGCCCCTACACCCTCACCGCGCCCATCTCGGCGACGGCGTCCAAGACCATCGTCGCCGCCTTCAACGCGGGCTTTCGCATGCAGGACGCGAACGGTGGTTACTACACGGACAACAAGTTGATCATCCCCCTGCGCCCGGGCGCGGCCACCGCCATCATCTACAAGGACGGGACCATGAACGTGGGCGAGTGGGGGCGTGACTTCTCCATGGCCCCCGACGCCGCGGGCTCGCCGGTCGCGTCGGTGCGCCAGAACCTCGACCTCATCGTCGACGGCGGCAAGGCGGTCCCGGGCCTGGGGGCGGCCAACGCCATCAAGTGGGGTAAGACCCTCGGCGGCACCTTCAACGTCTGGCGGTCGGGCCTGGGGATCACCGCCGACGGGGCGCTCGTCTACGCCGGCGGTGACGGCCTGTCCATCAGCGACCTCGCCAACACGCTGGTGCGCGCGGGTGCCGTGCGCGCGATGCAGCTCGACATCAACACCGACTGGGTCCAGTACACGACGTACGCCGGACCCATCGGGACCGCGATCAACGGTGCGCAGGGCACGAACCTGCTGCCGGGGATGATCGGCAACCCCGGTCGCTTCTTCGCCAACTGGTGGACCCGAGACTTCTTCGTGATGAGCCTCAAGCCCAAGTACCAGAGCGTCGCGACGGCCGGCTAGCGCGAAGCGCGCCGGGATGTCGGCCTAGCGGTCCATCACCTTGCGCCACAGCGGCCCGGGCAGGTGGCGCAGGACGGCGTAGACGTACTTCAGCACCGGCGGGCTCCAGATCACCTCGTCGCCGCGCGCGAGGCCCTTCATGACGTTGGTCGCGACCTCGTTCACCCCCGTCGTGAAGGGCACCTCGGCCAGACCCTCGGTCATGCGCGTGCGCACGGCGCCGGGGCGCACGATGTGCAGCGACACCCCCGTGCCGCGCAGCGAGTCGGCCATGCCCTGACACAGCCGGTCGAGGCCGGCCTTGGCCCCGCCGTAGAGGTAGGCGCTCGCGCGCACCCGGACCGCACCCACTGATGAGATCACCACGATCCGCCCGCTGCCCTGCGCCAGGAGCCGATTGCGGACCTCGCTCAGCGCCGCGACCGGCCAGGTGAAGTTGACGTTCACGACGCGTGCGGCGGCGACGGCGTCGCTCTGGTCGCGTACCTGGTTCCCGAGCAGACCCACTGCGACGAGGACCAGGTCCACGGGGTCTCCCACCTTGTCGAAGGCCTCACGCACGACCCGGGCCGCGCCCGCGACGTCCTCGGCATCGAAGAGGACGGTGTCGGTGCGCGAGGCGCCGTAGTCCAGGGCCTCACGCGCCGCGTCGTCGAGCGACTCCTGGTGACGCCCGGCGAGTATCACGGTGCGTGCGCGCGCGGCGCAGAGCTTCTTCGTGATCGCCCGCGCGATCTCGGAACTCCCGGCGAGGACGATGACGTTCTGGGGTTGACCAAAGGCGTTTTCCATGACTATCTCCCTACCACGTGGAGTCGGCGCGCCAGGTCGCTCACCAGCTGGTGGCGGGGGTCGACACGGTTCTTGACGGCGAGGAACTCGGGCAGCCGGGGGTACATCACCCGCACGGCCTCGGGACGCAGACGCGCGTCCTTGGCCAGGTACACGCGACCGCCGGCGTCGATCACCATCTCGTCGAGGTCGTCGAGGACCTCGGGGAGGGCGCTCGGACCCACCGGGAGGTCGAGCGCCAGGGTCCATCCCGAGATCGGGAAGGACATCATGGCGTGATTGGCGGGGCCGAAGCGTTTGAGCACCGCCAAGAAGCTCGGCACGCCCGAGGAGGACAGGCGATCGATCGCGCGCACCACGCACTCGGCCTTGGCGTCGGCGACCGCGAACTGGTACTGGACGAAGCCGCGGCGACCGTAGAGCCGATTCCAGTCGTCCACGCCATCGAGGGGGTGGAAGAACGCGCCGAGGGACTGCTCCTCGCCCACCCGCTGGCGCGGGGCGCTGCGGAACCAGACCTCGTTGAACGCGCGGATCGAGAGGGGGTTGAGCAGGTGCGAGGGCGCCTCGAAGGGCACGCGCAGGCGCGCACGGCCTGGTGGTTCGAGCGTCGGATCGGTCACGTCGCGACGGGTCGCGTGCTCGCCGCGGGTGAGGATCGCGCGCCCCATGGCCGCGCCCTTGGTCATGCAATCGACCCACGCCACCGAGTAGCGGTAGTCGTCGTCGCCGCTGAGCATCGCCGCCATGACGTCGTCGAGGTTCGCGTGGCGACTGGTGTCCACGAGCACCTTGTCGGTCTCGATCCGCAGCAGCCGCAGGGTCACCGTGGTCACGACGCCCGTGAGCCCCATGCCGCCGATGGTCGCCCAGAACAGTTCGGGTTCCACCGAGGGTGACACGCGGAATCGTCCGACCGGCGTGACGAGTCTCATCTCGAGGACGTGGTCGCCGAGGGAGCCGTCGCGATGGTGGTTCTTGCCGTGCACGTCGGCGGCGACGGCGCCGCCGATGCTCACCTGGCGGGTGCCCGGCGTGACCGGCACGAACCAACCCTGGGGGATGGTGACCGCCAGCAGCTCGTCGAGGGACACGCCGGCGCCGACCGTGACCACGCCGTCGGGGGCGATGGCACTGATCCCCCCGAGGGCCCGGTTGCTCAGCACCACGCCGCCACTGACCTGCGCGGCGTCACCGTAGCTGCGACCGAGTCCGCGCGCGATGGCGTTGCCCCCCAGGGCGAGTTCCTCGGCGACCTGGTCCTCCGACGACGGTGACTCGACGTCGGACATGCCCGGCGTCGTGCGCCCCCAGCCGAAGAGCCGTTGGCGCGTCACGCGTAGGTCCCCCCGACGATGAGGGCGAGCCAGACGACCGCCAGCACCTGCACGGTGCGGTTCTTCAGGAGCAGGTCCTCGGGCGACTCGCCGTCGCTCGACTCCGCCCCTCGCATGATGAAGAGGATGGCGAGGACGACCGGGACCATCGAGAGTCGCACCGGGATCACCACGTGTTTGATCGAGGAGAGGCCCGTCGAGGAGGTGTCGATGGCCCAGAGGCAGTAGGCCGTGACGACGACGGTCGCCGACATGGTGAGTGCCGAGTGCAGGAATTCGCTGGTGTACTCGCTCAGGACCGCGCGATTGGTGGCGCCGACGTGTCGCAGCTCGGCCGAGCGCTTGCCGACCACCAGGAACAGAGCGCCGAAGGTGACCACGATGAGGAACCAGGTGGAGACCGGGATGTGCGAGGCCACCGCACCGCCGTAGGAGCGCAGGAAGAACCCGCTGGTGACCAGACCGAGTTCGACGATCACCGTGTTCTTCAGCCAGAAGACGTAGCTCAGCGTCTCGACGAGGTAGAGGACCAGGATCAGGTAGAAGCCTCCGGGACGGTTGATCAGCAGGGGCAGGAGCAGCGCGATCGTCGCCAGGACCGCGGCCGCGCCCAGGGCCCGCGCACGCGAGAGCTGGCCCGCCGCGATCGCCCGGTAGCGCTTGGTGGGGTGGGTGCGATCGGACTCGACGTCGCGCAGGTCGTTGAGGATGTAGACGCTCGAGGACAGGCAGCAGAACGCCGCGAAGGCTACGACGGTGTTGGCCAGGACGGAGCGGTGAAACAGCGTCCCCGACGCCCCGGGCGCGACCACGAGCAGGCCGTTCTTGACCCACTGGGGGATGCGCATCGCTGAGGCCAGGGCTCGTATCGTCCCCCGAGACTTACCTGGACCGCTCACAGAACCCAAGGCTACTCCCTGGTCCTCAGCGGCCACCCACGAATGGCGAGGCGTCGCGACGCACGTAAGATGAGTGGTTGTGAAGCGCACCTATCGCGTCGTGGTCGCCAAGCCCGGTCTCGATGGTCACGACCGCGGCGCCAAGGTGATCGCGCGCACCCTGCGCGACGCTGGCTTCGAGGTCGTCTACACCGGCCTGCACCAGACCCCCGAGCAGATCGTCGACGCCGTCGTGCAGGAGGACGCCGACGCCCTGGGCCTGTCACTCTTGTCCGGGGCCCACCTGGTCCTCGTGCCGCGCATCGCCGAACTGCTGCGCGCCAGCGGCCGCGAGGACGTGGTGCTGGTCGTCGGCGGCATCATCCCCGAGGCCGACGTCGCGCCGCTCGCGGCCATGGGCGTCGCCCGCGTCTTCACCCCGGGGGCGTCACTCCACGAGATCGGTGCGTGGCTCGAGACCACGCTCGACGACGCGCACCTCGCCACCCCGTCGTAGCCCTCCAAGTCGTAGTCCCCCCACCAACTTCAGAAAGCAGAGTCGTATGGATCTCTTCGAGTATCAGGGAAAGCAGTACTTCTCGCGCTTCGGCATCGCCGTCTCGCCGGGTGACGTCGCCGACACCGTCGAGGAGGCGGTGGCCGTCGCCGAGCGCATCGGGTACCCCGTCGTCGTCAAGGCCCAGGTCAAGGTGGGCGGTCGCGGCAAGGCCGGCGGCGTCAAGTTGGCCCACGACGTCGACGAGGTCCGGCGGCACGCGCAGAACATCCTGGGGCTCGACATCAAGGGTCACGTCGTGCACCGTCTGTGGATCGAACGCTCCAGCGACATCGCCAAGGAGTACTACGCGTCGTTCACCTTGGACCGGCCCAACAAGACGCACCTCGGCATGCTGAGCGCCCAGGGCGGCGTCGAGATCGAGGTGGTCGCCGAGGAGAACCCCGACGCCATCGCCTTCTTGTCGATCGACCCGGTCCGCGGTCTCGACCTGGCGACCGCGCGGCGCTGGGTGCACGAGGCCGAACTCGACGAGGTGGCGCGCGAGCAGGCGGCGGAGCTCCTGGTGAAGCTCTACGACTGCTACACGACCGGCGACTGCGACCTGGCCGAGATCAACCCGTTGATCCTCACGCCCGAGGGCAAGGTCCACGCGCTCGACGCCAAGGTCACCCTCGACGAGAACGCCTCGTTCCGCCACCCCGAGTGGGAGGAGTTCCGCGCGACCGAGACCGAGGACCCGCGCGAGAAGATGGCCAAGGAGAAGGGACTGAACTACATCGGTCTCGATGGCTCGATCGGCATCATCGCCAACGGGGCCGGTCTGGCGATGTCCACCCTGGACGTCGTGAACCAGGTCGGGGGATCCGCCGCGAACTTCCTCGACATCGGCGGAGGCGCCAACGCCGACGTCATGGCCGCGGCCCTGGAGGTCATCAACTCCGACGCGAAGGTCTCGGCCATCTTCGTCAACATCTTCGGCGGGATCACCCGGGTCGACGAGGTCGCCAAGGGCGTCCTCGAGGCCCTGTCGCGGGTGAGCATCAACGCCCCCATCGTCCTTCGACTCGACGGCACGAACGCCGTCGAGGGGCGCGCCATACTCGCCCCGCACCTCAATGACCGTCTGATCACCGAACCCACCATGTTGGACGCCGCTCGTCGCGCCGTGTCCCTCGCGAGCGCCTAAGGAGCACCATGAGCATCTTCGTCGACGAAAACACGAAAGTCATCGTCCAGGGCCTCACCGGGGGTCAGGGCAAGTTCCACGGCCTGCGCAACCGCGACTACGGGACCAAGGTCGTGGGGGGCGTGACGCCGGGCAAGGGGGGCACCGACGTCGAGGGCATCCCCGTCTTCAACTCGGTCAAGGAGGCCGTGGCGGCCACGGGCGCCACGGCGTCCTTCGTCGTGGTGCCGCCCAAGTTCGCGTCCGCGGCCATCCTCGAGGCGGCCGAAGGTGGCATCACCTTCATCGTCTGCATCACCGAGGGCATTCCCGCCCACGACGAGGCCGTCACCTACAACCGCCTGGTCGAGGAGTACCCCGACGTGCGCCTCCTCGGGCCGAACTGCCCGGGCATCATCAGCCCCGGCAAGTGCAATATCGGCATCACCTCGGGGGACATCGCTCTGGCGGGCGGACCGGTGGGCATCGTCTCGCGTTCGGGGACGCTGACGTACCAGGCGCTGCACGAGCTGTCCCAGCAGGGGATCGGCCAGACCACCTGCGTGGGGATCGGTGGCGACCCGGTGCCCGGCACCAACTTCATCGACTGCCTCGCCGCCTTCGAGGCCGACCCCGAGACCAAGGCCGTGATGATGATCGGCGAGATCGGCGGCTCCGAGGAGGAGCGCGCCGCCGAGTGGATCAAGCACAACATGACCAAGCCCGTCGTCTCGTACATCGCGGGCGTCACCGCGCCGGCCGGGCGCAAGATGGGTCACGCCGGTGCGATCATCTCGGGCTCGAAGGGGACCGCGCAGGCCAAGATGGACGCCCTGGCCGAGGCCGGGGTGCACGTGTGCCTCAACCCCACCGAGGCCGGTCAGAAGATGGTCGAGATCGTCCAGGCGCTCTAGGCCTTGGGCGTCCGACTCTGCGTCCTCGTCTCGGGCTCGGGCACCATCCTCGAGGCCCTCATCGAGCAACACGTGCACGTCGCCCTGGTGGGGGCCGACCGTCCTTGTCGGGGTCTCGACGTGGCCGCGCGCGCGGGCGTCGAGACGCTCCTGCTCGACCGCGCGGACTACGGGGGATTCAGCGCGGACTTCGATCGCGCGCGCTACTCGAAGGACCTGGCGACGGCGTTGCGCGAGCGCGGGGTCGACCTGGTGGCGATGGCCGGCTTCGGCACGGTGGTCACGGCGGCGTTCCACGACGCCTTCCCGGGGCGGGTGCTCAACACCCACCCGAGTCTGCTGCCGGACTTCAAGGGGTGGCACGCGGTGGCCCAGGCGCTCGCCAGTGGCGTCGACGAGACGGGGTGCACCGTGCACGTGGCCACCGTCGAGCTCGACGACGGTCCGATCCTGGCCCAGCGACGCGTCGCCGTGCGCGCGGACGACAGCGAGGCCAGCCTCCACGAGCGGATCAAGGGCGTCGAGCGCGTGCTCTATCCGATGGTCGTCACTAGGGTGATGGCGGCGCTCGACGAGGGACGCTCCGTGGCCTCGGTGGCCCGAGAGATGGAGAATGTGTAGATGAGAGCGTTGCTGAGTGTGTGGGACAAGACGGGGCTCGTCGATTTCGCGCGAGGCCTGGCGTCGCTCGAGATCGAACTGGTGGCCTCGGGCGGGACGGCGCGCGCCCTGACCGAGGCCGGCGTGGCGCACCTCGACGTCGCGGAGGTCACCGGCTTCCCCGAGATGCTCGGCGGGCGCGTCAAGACGCTGCACCCGCGCATCCACGGCGGCATCCTCGCGGATCGCTCCGAAGCCTCGCACGTCGCCGCCCTGGGCGCCCACGACATCGTCCCCATCGACTTGGTGGTCTGCAACCTCTACCCCTTCGCGACGGACCCCTCGATCGAGCTCATCGACGTGGGCGGACCCACCATGGTGCGCGCCGCCGCCAAGAACCATCACCACGTCGGGGTGGTGACGAGTCCGCGTCAGTACGACGTGGTGCTCGAGGAATTGCGCGAGTCCGGTGGGCTGAGCGACGCGACGCGTCACGAGCTCGCGCGCGCCGCCTTCGCCCACACCGCCGCCTACGACGCCGAGATCGTGGCGTGGATGGACCGCGGCGGCGCCATCGGCGCGGCCCCCGACGCCACGGACGTGGTGGTCCCCACGACCCTGCACCTCACGCTCGAGCGCGCCGACGTCGTGCGCTACGGCGAGAACCCTCACCAGATCGGCGCCCGCTACCGCGTGGCGGGGACCACGCCCTGGTGGGACGGTGTGCTCCAGCACGCCGGCACCGCCCTCTCGTACCTGAACCTGTTCGACGCCGACGCCGCGTGGCGACTGGTCCACGAGCTCGCCCAGGACGCGCCGGGACTCTCGGCGGTCGCCATCATCAAGCACGCCAACGCCTCGGGGGCCGCGGTCGCCGCGACCCTGCACGAGGCGTTCGCCAAGGCGCTCGACGCCGACCCCCAGAGCGCCTTCGGCGGGATCATCGCGGTGGGGGGCGAGCTCGACGAGGCCCTCGCCACGCTCATCGCCGCCGGTCCCCAGGCCGACGTCATCATCGCCTCGTCGCTCACGCCCGGGGCGATCGCCACGCTGGTCGCACGGCGCAAGGCGACCCGGCTGCTCAGCGCTCCGGCCCCCGAGGCGCTCGGGCGCTCGATTCGCACCTTCGGACACACGGCGCTCGTGCAGAACGCCGATGAGTTGTTGGTGCCGGTGGAGCAGTGGCGATGCGTGAGCGCGCGTCAACCCACGCCCGAGCAGTTGCGCGACCTGGCCCTGGCCTGGCGGGTGTGCGCGCGCACGACCTCGAACGCCATCGTCCTGGCCCGTGACGGGGTGGCGGTGGGCGTCGGCGCGGGGCAGCAGTCGCGGGTGGTGGCGGCGGGGATCGCCACGTCCAAGGCGGGCGAGAAGGCGGTGGGATCCTCGGCGTCCTCCGACGCGTTCTTTCCCTTCGCCGACGGGCTCGACGCGCTCACCAGCGCCGGCGTCACCGCCGTCGTGCAACCCGGCGGGTCGGTGCGTGACCAGGAGGTCATCGACGCCGCCAACGCCGCCGATATCGTCATGATGCTCACCGGCGAGCGTCACTTCCGGCACTAGGAGGACCGTGGCTGAACTACTCGACGGCGAACGTCTCGCGGGTCGCATCAAGATGGAGCTGGCCGACCGCGTGGCCCGACTGGCCGCGCTGGGCCGACCGGTGGGCCTGGGCACGGTGCTGGTGGGCGACGACGGTCCGAGCGCGAAGTACGTCGCGATGAAGCACGCCGACTGCGAGGCGATCGGCATCCGCTCGTTCCACGAGGGACTGCCCGCGAGTGCCTCGCAGGCCGACGTCGAACGGGTCATCGACCGGTTCAACGAGGACGAGAACGTGCACTCGATCCTGGTGCAGCTGCCCCTGCCGCCAGGTATCGACGAGGAGCAGGTGCTCCTACGGGTGCGGCCCGAGAAGGACGTCGACGGACTCCACCCCACGAACCTGGGCCGTCTGGTGATGAGTCGACCGGGACCGCTACCGTGCACGCCGGCCGGCATCGTCGAGCTACTGGCGGCCCACGCCGTGCCCGTCGAGGGCCGCCACGTGGTCATCATCGGACGCGGGCTCACCATCGGCCGTCCGTTGTCGCTGCTCTTGGCCATGAAGCGTCCCGGCTGCAACGCGGCGGTGACCGTCGTGCATACGGGCGTGGACGACATGGGAGCCCTCACGAGGACCGCTGACGTGATCGTCGCCGCGGCCGGCGTGGCCGGCCTGGTGACCCGCGACATGGTCAAGCCCGGCGCGGCCGTGGTGGGCGCGGGTACCAGCTGGTCCGGGACTAAGTTGATGAGCGACGTCGCCGACGACGTCGCCGAGGTGGCGGGTTGGATCACGCCGCGCATCGGGGGCGTGGGTCCGATGACGCGCGCCATGTTGCTTCGAAACGCCGTCCACGCCGCGGAGAGAGTCCAATGACCACCACCACTGATGAACAGGGTCGCGAGTTCGACGAGCGACCCTGGGGCAACTACACGGTGCTCGACAGCGTCGCGCCGGACCACAAGGTCAAGCGCATCGTCGTGTCACCGGGCAAGCGCCTGAGCTACCAGACCCACCGTTTCCGCGCCGAGCACTGGTTCGTCGTCTCGGGGGTCGCCACCGTGGTGCTCGACGGGAAGGTCCTCGAGCTCGCACCCGGCGAGTCGGTCGACATCGCGATCGGCGCGGCGCACCGGTGCGAGAACCACGGGACCGAGCCGGTGGTCTTCATCGAGGTCCAGCACGGCACGTACTTCGGCGAGGACGACATCGTGCGCCTAGAAGACGACTTCGGACGCTCCTAGACCCGTGCGGATCGATCACCTGCTCGCCGCGGGGCCGACGCGGTCCTTCGAATTCATGCCGCCCAAGGACGACGAGGAGGCGCGGGTCCTCGCCGACACGTTTCGCGATCTCGAGGTCCTCGAACCCTCGTTCGTGTCGGTCACCTACCGCGGCGGGCGCGAGTCGCGCCAGCGGACGTTCGACTTGGTCACCGACATTGAACGTCACGGACACCTCGTGGCGATGGCCCACCTCATCTGCGTCGGGCACAGTCGGGCCGAGATGCGCGAGATCCTCGAGAACTACCTGGCTGCGGGGGTTGAGAACGTGATGGCGCTGGGCGGTGACATCCCCGCTGACCCGGCGCTGGTGACCTCGGAGTTCCGCCACGCCGTGGACCTGGTGGAACTGGCTCGTGACGTCGGGGGGTTCTCGATCGGCGTGGCGGCTCATCCCCTGGGCCACCCGCGCTCACCCGACCGGCGCAGCGACCGACGTCACCTGGCCGAGAAGTTGCGGCTCGCCGACTTCGCGGTCACCCAGTTCTTCTTCGAGCGCGACGACTGGACGACGCTCGTGGCGGAATTGGCTGAATTGGGCGTGACCAAGCCGGTGCTGCCGGGCATCATGCCGGTGACGACCCTCGCGGGAGTGCCCCGGATGGCCCAGATGGGCGCCGCGGTGCCAGCGTCGCTCGTCGCACGCCTCGAGGCCGCCCACGCGGTCGGGGGAGCCCCCGCGGTGCGCAACGAAGGCGTGCGCGCGGCCAGCGAACTCTGCGAGCAACTCCTCGACGCCGGGGCGCCGGGGCTGCACTTCTACACCCTGAATCGATCAACGGCGACGCGCGAGATCCACGAAACCCTCTTCGGTCCCCATGGGGTCCGACGACCCTAGCGCGCCATCGGGAACGACCAGGCGTGACGTCATAGGATGGGCGATATGGCTGACATCATCACAACCGACGCCGCGGGCGTCCTCAAGGTATCTGACAATCCGATCATCCCCTACATCGAGGGTGACGGCACCGGGGTCGACATCTGGCCCGCCGCGCAACTCGTGATGGACGCGGCCGCGCGCAAGCACGGCAAGAGCATCGCGTGGAAGGAGGTCCTCGCCGGAGAGAAGGCCTTCAGGGAGACCGGTTCGTGGTTGCCCGACGAGACCGTCGAGACGTTCCGCACCCACCTGATCGGTATCAAGGGACCGCTCACCACACCGATCGGCGGCGGGATGCGTTCGCTCAACGTGGCGCTACGCCAGATCCTCGACCTCTACGTCTGCCTGCGCCCCGTGCGTTACTTCCAGGGGGTGCCCTCGCCGGTGCTGCACCCCGAGTGGGTCGACATGGTGATCTTCCGCGAGAACACCGAGGACGTCTACGTCGGTATGGAGCTCGAGCACGACACGCCCGAGGCGGAGAAGCTGCGCGCGTACGTGAAGGACACCTTCGGCTGGGACATCCGCGAGCACGCGGGCATCGGCGTGAAGCCCATCTCGAAGTTCGGCTCGGAGCGTTTGCTGCGCGCCGCGTTCAAGTACGCCGTCGATCGCGGACGTAAGTCCGTGACGCTGGTGCACAAGGGCAACGTCCAGAAGTACACCGAGGGGTACTTCATGAAGCTCGGCTACCAACTGGTCAAGGACGAGTACGCCGACACCTTCGTCGGTTGGGACGACTGCGGGGGCGACCCGGGCGACAAGATCCTCGTCAAGGACGCCATCGCCGATATCGCCCTGCAGCAGGTGCTGCTGCGACCAAAGGAGTACGACGTGGTCGCCACGACGAACCTGAACGGTGACTACATGTCCGACGCCCTCGCGGCCCAGGTGGGCGGCATCGGCATCGCGCCGGGCGCCAACATCAACTACACGACGGGTCACGGGATCTTCGAGGCCACCCACGGGACCGCGCCCAAGTACGCGGGCCAGGACAAGGTGAATCCCGGGTCCGTCCTGCTCTCGGGCGTCTTGATGTTCGAGCACCTCGGGTGGCACGACGCCGCCGCCGACATCATCCGCGCCATGGAGGCCACCATCGCCGAGAAGATCGTCACCTACGACTTCGCGCGCCTGATGGAGGGCGCCACCGAGGTCAAGTGCTCCGAGTTCGGGGCCGCCATCGTCGACCGTCTCTAATCCGCCAACCCCGCCAAGGAGAACCATGACCACCCCCGTCCACGTCACCGTCACCGGCGCCGCCGGCCAGATCGGCTACTCCCTGTTGTTCCGCATCGCCTCGGGCCAGCTGCTCGGCCCCGACACGCCCATCGTTCTACGCCTGCTGGAGATCGAACCGGCGATGAAGGCGCTCGAGGGCGTCGTCATGGAGCTCGACGACTGCGCCTTCCCGTTGCTCAGCGACATCGAGGCGACCAGCGACCTCGACCACGCCTTCACCAACACGTCCTGGGCGTTGCTGGTCGGCTCGATCCCGCGCAAGGCGGGCATGGAGCGCGGCGACCTGCTCAACGTCAACGGGGGGATCTTCAAGCCCCAGGGGCGCGCCATCGCGGCCAACGCCGCGAACGACGTGCGGGTGCTCGTGGTGGGCAACCCCTGCAACACCAACTGCCTGATCGCCCGCTCCAACGCGCCCGAGGTCCCGGCGGACCGCTGGTTCGCCATGACCCGTCTGGATCAGAATCGCGCGGAGACGCAACTGGCGAAGAAGGCGGGCGTGCCCGTCTCGCAGGTGAGGAACCTCGCGATCTGGGGGAACCACTCGGCCACCCAGTTCCCCGACTTCGCCAACGCGACCCTCGGGGGCGTGCGCGCGACCGAGGCGATCGCCGACCACGACTGGCTGCGCGGCGAGTTCATCACGACCGTCCAGAAGCGCGGCGCGGCCATCATCGAGGCGCGAGGGGCGAGTTCGGCCGCCTCGGCCGCGAACGCCGCCATCGACACGGTGGTCAGTCTCACTACGCCCACGCCCGAGGGCGACTGCGTCTCGGTGGGCGTGACCTCGACCGGGAGCTACGGCGTGCCCGAGGGGCTGACCTTCGGTTTCCCCGTCGTCGTCGACGCCCAGGGCGGATGGTCGGTGAAGGAGGGCTTCGGTATCGACGAGTTCGCGGCGCAGCGCATCAAGGTGACGACGGACGAGTTGCTCGCCGAGCGCGAGGACGTGCGCGGACTCGGGCTGGTCTGAACCGAGAGCGGACCGGTGACGGCCGTCGTGGCCACGCGTCGTCGGCGACGTGGGCGGTCGCCGGTCACCCGCCGGTCGCTCCGTCGATGGCCTCGCGGATGAGGTCGGCGTGGCCGAGATGGCGCGCGTACTCGTCCACCATGTGCACGCCGATGAATCGGAGACTGACGGGTTGGCCGTCGCGTCGTTGATCGGCGATCTCGGTGAGCTCGTGGTCGCGCGCAACGGCGCGCGACTCGTTGCAGATGGCGAGATACCGGGTCACCACCTCGTCGGTCGCGGTGTCGTCGAGACGCTCGAAGTCGGCGTCGGGGTGCTCGCGCGTGGAGTAGATCGCGGGCTCGGTGCGCCCGAGGAAGCATCGCTGGAACCAGTAATGTTCGACCTTGGTCAGGTGGCGCAGGAGTCCGAGCAGCGTGAGGTTCGACGACGGCACCGCGCGACGCCGTAGGTCCGCGTCGTCGAGGCCCTCGCACTTGAAGAGAAGGAGACTGCGGTAGTAGTCGACCATCGACCACGTCACCGTGGCCTCGGACCCCGACAAGAGAGGAGGGGAGACGTCGACGTGTTCGATGGCGGGCATCCCGCCATGGTAGGGCGCTCCGCGCCGCTTCAGTCGCCCAGGATCGCGAGCAGCCAGTTCGCGAGCGGCGCGATCGCGCTGGCGTCGCCGCGGACCTTGATGCGCCCGTCGCGCAGGGCGGTGGCGCTGTCGAGATCACCGCGGGCGATCGCCGCCGCGTCGCTATAGCCAATACGCAAGTATGCGTCGGCCGGGGGCTCCTCTCCCGGGGTCACCTGGAGCGAGGTCGCGCTGACCGCGAGCGTGAGTGACGACGTCAACGTATCGGGCGCCTCGGTGAACTCGACCACCAGCCGACACGGCCGCGCTTCGTCGGGGAGCGGCCCCGGAGAGGCGTGGGCGAGGCGGGCGGTGAGATCCTCGAACCACTGGTCCGAGAGGAAGTCGGCCACGGTCTAGGGCGCGGGTTGGACGGCGGCGTCGCTCGCCGAGCGCTTGGTGCGACGTCGGATCTTGCGTCCGAGCCACGCCACCGGGTCGTAGTGGGCGTCCACGACGCGCTCCTTCAACGGGATGATCGCGTTGTCCGTGATCTTGATGTGCTCGGGGCACACCTCCGTGCAGCACTTGGTGATGTTGCAATATCCCAGACCCATGTCCTCGCGCACGAGGTCGCGACGGTCGTTGGTGTCGAGGGGATGCATCTCGAGCTCCGCGTAGCGGATGAAGAAGCGCGGCCCGGCGTAGTGCTGCTTGTTGCCCTCGTGGTCGCGGATCACGTGACAGACGTCCTGGCACATGAAGCACTCGATGCACTTGCGGAACTCCTGTCCGCGCGTGACGTCCTCCTGGTACATCCGGTACCCGTCCTCGGGCATGGGCGGGGGCAGGAGCGCGGGCACCCGCTCGGCCTGGGCGAAGTTGAACGAAACGTCGGTGACGAGGTCGCGGATGATCGGGAACGTCTTCATTGGCGTCACGGTGACGGTGCCCTCGGGGAGCGTGTCCATGCGCGTCATGCACATGAGACGCGGCTTGCCGTTGATCTCGGCCGCGCACGACCCGCACTTGCCAGCCTTACAGTTCCATCGGCAGGCCAGGTCGGGAGCCTCGGTGGCCTGGATGCGGTGGATGATGTCGAGGACCACTTCGCCCTCGTTCTGGGTGACGTGGTACTCCTCGAAGTCACCTCCGTTGGCGTCGCCGCGCCAGACTCGCATCGTCACGTCGGTCATTACTTTGCCTCCTCGAGCAGGGCCTTGAGTTCGTCGGGCATGGTCAGCAGGGTCGACTCCTTCGTGACGATCTCGCTGTCCCAGTTGCCACCGTTGGTGGAATGGGCGAAATTGAACTTGGCGAACTCCGGGTCCGCGCTCGGGAAGTCCTCGCGCGTGTGTCCGCCGCGCGATTCCTTGCGCAGCGTCGCCCCGATGGTGACCGCCTTGCAGACCGTGATCATCGCGGGCAGGTCCGTGGCCAGGTTCCAGCCGGGGTTGTACGCCCGCCCGCCCTTCACCTTGATGTTGCGGATTCGCTCGGTGAAGGTCTCGAGCTGGCCTCGGGCGTACTCGAGCTCGCTCTGGGTGCGGATGATGCCCACGTTGGCCTGCATCATCTCCTGGAGGTCGCGCTGGATGTCGTAGGGGTTCTCGCCCTCCTCACGCTCGAAGGGCGCCAGGGCCTCGGCGACGGCGGCCTCGACTTGGTGGTCGTTCATCTGGCCGGCCACGTCGCCCGCGGCGATGTAGCGCACGGCCCCCTCGCCGGCGCGCTTGCCGAAGACGACGAGGTCACTGAGCGAGTTGCCGCCCAGCCGATTGGCGCCGTGCATGCCACCCGCCACTTCGCCCGCGGCGAAGAGACCGCGAGCCGCCGTGGCCGCGGTGTCGGCGTCGACCTGGACGCCGCCCATGATGTAGTGACAGGTGGGTCCGATCTCCATGGCCTCGCGAGTGATGTCGACCCCGGCGAGTTCCATGAACTGGTGGTACATCGAGGGCAGACGCCGACGGATGAACTCCGCCGAGCGACGCGTGGCGATGTCGAGGTAGACCCCACCGTGGGGGCTGCCCCGGCCGGCCTTCACCTCGGCGTTGATGGCGCGCGCCACCTCGTCGCGGGGTAGGAGTTCCGGAGGGCGACGGCCCGCGGTGTGGTCGTCGTACCACTTGTCGGCCTCCTCCTCGGACTCGGCCGTCTCGGCGCGGAACATCGGGGCGACGTAGTCGAACATGAAGCGCCGACCCTCGGAGTTGCGCAGCACCCCGCCGTCGCCGCGCACACCCTCGGTGACGAGAAGTCCGCGCACCGACAGTGGCCAGACCATGCCGGTGGGGTGGAACTGGATGCACTCCATGTCGATGAGGTTCGCTCCCGCCCACAGGGCCATCGCGTGTCCGTCACCCGTGCCCTCCCAGGAGTTCGAGGTGAACTGCCAGGACTTGCCCGCCCCGCCGGTGGCCAGGATCACGGCCTTGGCCCCAAAAGTGATGAACTCACCGGTCGGACGCCGGTAGGCCACGCAGCCGGCGACGCGGCCGTCGGCGTCGTGGACCAGTCGCAGGACCTTGACCTCCATGAAGACGTCGGTGCCCATCGAGACGACCTTCTGCTGGAGGGTGCGGATCAGTTCGAGGCCCGTGCGGTCGCCCACGTGGGCCAGACGCGCGTAGCGGTGGCCGCCGAAGTCGCGCTGGAGGATCTTGCCGTCCTTGGTGCGGTCGAACAACGCCCCCCACTGCTCCAATTCGCGCACGCGCGCCGGGGACTCCTTGGCGTGCAACTCCGCCATCCGGTAGTTGTTGAGGTACTTGCCGCCGCGCATGGTGTCGCGGAAGTGGACCATCCAGTTGTCCTCGGGGTAGACGTTGCCCATGGCCGCGGCCATGCCGCCCTCGGCCATCACCGTGTGGGCCTTGCCCAGGAGGGACTTGGTGAGGATGGCGACGCTGAGACCGCTCTGCTTGGCCTCGATGGCGGCGCGCAGTCCGGCGCCGCCCGCGCCGATGATCAGTACGTCGTAGTCGTGGTGTTCGTAGGTCACGGTCATCCTTCTTAGAACAGCTTGTAGTCGGTGAGGGCGCCGGAGGCGACCAGACGTACGTAGACGTCGGTGAGGGCGACGAAGATCAGCGACGCCCACGCCAGGTTCATGTGCTTCGCGTTGAGCGGGGTGAGCATCTTCCAGAAGCGGTAGCGGATCGGGTGCGCCTTGAAGCTCTTGACCCCACCGCCGCACAGGTGGCGACAGGCGTGGCACGACAACGAGTAGGCCCACAGCAGCACGGCGTTCACCACCAGGACGACGGTGCCGACCGTCACGCCGTAGCCGAGTCCGGGCTGGCGGAAGGCGCGCACGGCGTCGTAGGTGAGCAGCGCGTTGAAGACCAGGCCCGCGTAGAAGAAGTAGCGGTGCATGTTCTGCATGATGAGCGGGAAACGGGTCTCGCCCGAGTAGGAGCCGTGGGCGTCGGAGACGGCGCACGCCGGCGGTGACCACCAGAAGGCGCGGTAGTAGCTACGCCGGTAGTAGTAGCAGGTGAGGCGAAAGCCGAGGGGGAAGATCAGGATCAGGAGGGCCGGCGAGAGCGTCCAACCGTTGAAGGCGAAGCCGGCCTTGGCCCCGGGCACGCAGTCGCTGGCGATGCAGGGGGAATAGAACGGACTGATGAGGTCGCGTCCGACGTTGGCGCCCACGTAGTAGTACCGGTTCTGGAAGGCGGCCCAGGTGGAGTAGATGATGAACGCGGTCAGGATCGACACGGTCACCACCGGCTGAATCCACCAGCGGTCCTGACGGAGGGTCGAAACGTCTGGTCCACCTCTCGTTCCGCCTAGTACTACCTTGGTGGAACTTTCGGTGGTTGACACGTCGTCTCCTAACTCTGCTCGTCGGCGTCCCGCGCGCGCGAGACGACGACCTGGCCCATTCTAAATAGGTACTGCGAGGCCCGCTGAGGGCCAAAAAAGATTTAGTGGGTGCCGCCGCGGCGACCCTCGGCGGTGCCACCGAGGAGCGCCCAGAGCACGAGTCCGAGACCGGGCACCAGTAGCCAGATGCCGAAGACCAGCGCCAGCACCACGAAGAACGCGCCCATGCCCATGACGAAGGGGAAGATGGACGAACCCGGGAAGGCGCCGACCACGCCCGCCCCCTGGGTCTGCGTCGCCTGGGGGTTGTCCTCGGGGCGCGCCTTCATCCGACGGCTCCACCACCAGTAGTAACCGCCGGGCAGGAAGCCCAACAACATGGCCGCGAACATCATCACGCCGCCCGCGTTCTCGAGGCTCCAGTTCCAGTACACCGCGCACATGAGCCCGAAGAACAGACCGAGGCCCAGCAGGATCTTCGCTTCAACCTTCATTCGTGGGCACCCTTCACCTCGTGAACGCCCTCATGCTCACCGTGGTGCAGCGAACGGTAGTCCGGGTGGTTGTGGTCCCAGGTCGGACGCTCGGAGCGGATCTGGGGCAGTCGGTAGAAGTTGTGGTGCGGGGGCGGCGAGGTGGTGAACCACTCGAGGGTCTGCGCGTCCCACGGGTTGTCGCCGGCGGGGTACTTCTTCCAACTCACGATGACGTTGATCACGAAGAGGATCGTGGAGACGCCGATGAGGACGGCACCGAGGGTCGAGATGTCGTTGAGGTTCTTCCACTGCGGGTCGTTCGGGTAGACGGCCATGCGCCGGGGCATGCCCTGGAGTCCCAGGACGTAGAGCGGGAAGGTGAAGACCTGCGTGCCGATGAAGAGGAACCAGAACTGGGCCTTACCGATCCTCTCATTGAGCAGGTAGCCGGTGATCTTCGGACCCCAGTAGTACAGTCCGGCCATCGCGCCCAGCACCAACGCCATCACCACGGAGTGGAAGTGCGCGACCACGAAGTAGGTGTCGTGGGTGAAGAAGTCCAGTGGGGGGCTCGCGAGGTAGATGCCGGTCAGGCCACCGATGAGGAACGTGAAGAGGAAGCCGAGCGCCATCAACATCGACGTCGAGAACCAGACCTGACCTCGCCACATCGTGCCGATCCAGTTGAACATCTTGATACCCGTCGGTACCGCGATGAGCAGGCTCATGATCGAGAAGAAGGGCAGGAGCACGACGCCGGTGGTGAACATGTGGTGCGCCCAGACGCCCAACGACAGCGCGGCGATGGTGAGCGTGGCGAAGATCATCCCCTTGTAGCCGAAGACCGGCTTGCGCGAGAACACCGCGATGACCTCGGTGACCATCCCGAAGAACGGCAGGGCCAGGATGTAGACCTCGGGGTGCCCCCAGAACCAGAAGATGTGCTGCCACAAGACGGGTACGCCGCCGCCGGCGACCGAGAAGATGTGCGTCCCGAAGTGACGGTCGGCGTAGAGCATCACCAGGCCGGCGGTCAGCACCGGGAAGGCCAGCAGGATCAGGATCGCCGTGACCAACATGTTCCAGGTGAAGATGGGCATGCGGAACATGGTCATACCCGGCGCGCGCAGGTAGAAGATGGTCGCCACCAGGTTGACGCCGGTGAAGATGGCCGAGAACCCCGTGAGGAGCAGTCCGCCGATCCACAGGTCCGCGCCGGCGCCGGGCGTGTTCAGGCTGTTGGACAGGGGCGCGTAGCCGACCCAGCCGAAGTTGGCGGCGCCGCCGGCCGTGAAGAAGCCCGAGAGCATGGTGATGGAGCCCGTGAGGTAGAGCCAGTACGAGAGCGCGTTCAGTCGGGGGAACGCCATGTCGGGTGCGCCGATCTGGATCGGGACCATGATGTTGGCGAGCGCGCCGAAGGCGAAGGGCCCGGCGAAGAGGTAGATCATGACCGAGCCGTGCATCGTGAAGAGCTCGTTGTACTGCGCCAGGGACACCAGGTTGCCGTTGGGCGTGGCGAGCTGGCCACGGATGATCTCGGCGAAGAGCCCGCCGATCACCATCATGATGACCGAGGTCACCGTGTAGGAGAGGCCGATCACCTTGTGGTCGGTCGAGGTCAGCCAGTTCAGGATCCCCGTCGGGCCGTGGTGCTCCTCGTGGCCGTGGTGCTCGGCGTGGACGGGGGGATCGAGGACGTCAGTCATTGTTATCTCCCGAACTTCGTGTATGAGGTCTTCGACGCCACGCCCGAGGCCAGTTCGGCATTCGTGGTCGCGAGGGCGGCCGCGGCCTTGGCGATGTCGGCGGGGTTGTTGAAGGTGCTGAGCCACTGGGCGTACTGCGTGGGCGTGACGACCTTCACGCGGAAGAACATCAACGAGTGGTAGAGGCCGCAGAGCTGCGTGCACTGGCCGAAGAACGTGCCCGTGCTCTGCGCGCGGATCGTGAACTGATTGACCACGCCCGGTAGCGCGTAGCGCGAGAAGTTGAAGGCGCGAACGTAGAAGCCGTGGATGACGTCAGTCGACGTCAGGTTGATGTGCACGTTGGTGTTGACCGGGATCTCCATGATCGGGCTCTGGGTGGTCTGGCCGTACACCAGGGCATTGGTCCCGGGGTAGAGGAACTGCCATCCCCACTGGAACGCGTTCACGTTGACGACGACGTTGGTCTTGGGATTGGCGGTGGCCTTGTTCTCGACCACCAGGGTGGCGGCGAAGAGGCCGAAGACGATGAGGATCGGCACCACGGTGTAGATGACCTCGAGGGGCAGGTGGTACTGGTGCTGCTCGGGGATGCGGTCACCTTTGCGCCGATAACGAACGATGGCCCACAACATCAGGACCACCACGAGCGCGCCGATGATCACCGCGCCGATGGAGAAGCCCTGCCAGAGGTGGAACGCGGACTTCGAGCTCTCGGTGACGCCGGCGCTGGCGCCGAATCCCGGCACGGTGCAACCAGAAAGGACGAGGGCAGCCACAGGGAGCGCAGCCGCTCGGCGCACGCGACGCCAACGACGCGACCGATCCGGTGCACCCTGAGGGGACAGGGCGGGTGTAGGCACGATTAAACCTTAGCCAACTTTCGTGAGTTCCTTATATCGAACTGGGCCCGGGAGGGCGAGAGGAATCGTGGCGCGACGACCTCAACTCGGGGTGTCGGTGTCGGAGGGCTTGTTCGCCGGCGGCGTGGTGTCGGCGTCATCGGCGGGCTTGGACGCCTTGAGCCCCTTCTCGAACTCGTTCTTGGCCGATCCGAGGTTGCGGGCCAACTTGGGGATCGCTGAGCCGCCGAAGATCAGGACCGCCAGGATGACGATGACGATGACGCCATCAACTCCGTCAAGTGCTGCGAGAACCACGTGGACTCCTCTGTCGCGTTACCCCCAGAGTAGTCCCGTCACCGCCGGCACGCCCGAGGGCGGCTCGACGCGCGACTGAGTAGATTGCACCCATGTTTTCCATCTCGCGCCAGACCTGGCGCGACGCCGTCAGTGTCGCGCTCACGGTGGGCGCCTACGGGGTGGCCTTCGGCGCGGCCGGCGTGGCCGCGGGGTTCAGCGTCGTGCAGACGGCGCTCTTCTCACTACTGGCCTTCACCGGCGCGAGTCAGTTCGCCGCCGTCGGCGTGGTGGCCGCCGGCGGTGCGGGGCTCAGTGCCGTGGTCGCGGCCTCGCTGCTCAGCGTTCGAAACGCCTTGTACTCGCTCCAGATGGCGCCACGTCTCGAGACGCGGGGCTGGCGACGGTTCGTCGCCGCACACCTGACGATCGACGAATCGACCAACGTGGCCCTGGCCCAGAGCTCGCTCGGACCCTCCGCGGTGCGCCACGGTTTCTGGCTCACCGGTTCGGGGGTCTTCATCTTCTGGAACCTCTTCACGCTCCTCGGGGCGGTGGGGGCGAGGGCCCTAGGGAACCCGGCGGCCTGGGGCCTGGACGCTGCGGTCCCGGCGGCGTTCCTCGGACTCCTCTGGCCGCGCCTACGAGACCGACGGGTACGGGTCATCGCCGGCGTGGCCGTCATTTTCTCCCTGGTCACAACGCCTTTGCTTCCGGCGGGGACGCCCATCATCGCCACGGTGCTCGTGGCCGTGGTGGCGGGGTGGCGACCGTGAGCGCCACCCTGACCTGGACGGTCATGATCGCCACGAGCGCGTTGTGTTACCTGATCAAGCTGGTCGGCTACCTCGTGCCCGCGCGCTGGTTCGCGCGCGAACGGCTCCAGCGCATCAACTCGCTCATCCCGGTGGTGCTGCTCAGCGCGTTGGTGGTGGCCCAAGCCCTGGCAGTCAAGACGCACGTCGTCCTCGACCACCGCATGGCCGGCGTCGCGGCCGCGCTCGCCGCCCTCTTCGCCAAGGCGCCGTTCCCCGTGGTCGTGCTCTCGGCGGCGATCACCTCAGCGATCGTCTACCGCTGGCACTAGCCCGCGAGCGCGACGCCCAGGACCATCGCCGCCATGGTGGCGAGCGCCCCCACCCCGGCGAACATGCCGCGCAGTTGTGGGGTCCGAGCGCGCGTGTGCGCCAGCGCCCCCACCCCGGCGACGACCACGCAGAGCATCTTCACCATGAAGACGACGTTCCAACTGGTGGACTGGGTGCTGCCGTGGACGGCGGCGTAGTTCCAGAAGCCCGTGATCACCAAGAGCCAGTAGGCGGGCCAACTCAGGCGACCGAAGGCGGCGGCCACCTTGCGCGGCGCGTCCTCACCCATCGAGCGCAATGTCGGGAGCAGACCGGCCACCACGAGCTGACCCCCGAGCCACACGCTCGCGCCGAGCACGTGCAGGCTCAGACGCACGATGGTGGAACCAGAGGCGAGGGCGGCGATCATGGCTACCTACCCTGCCACTGGGGCGGACGCTTCTCGGCGAAGGCGATCGCCCCCTCGAGGGCGTCCGGGCTCGAGGCGATCTGGGCGAAAGCCTCGTTGTTGAGTTCCCAGGCCCCGACCTCGTCGAGTTCCATGGCGTCGAGCATGACGCGTTTGGAGGTCCGCACCGCCAGGGGGGCGTTCTGGCAGATCCGTTGGGCGAGTTCCATCGCGGTGGCGAGCACCTGTTCGTGCGCGACGACGCGGTTGACCAGCCCCACGTCGAGCGCTCGAGACGCCGACAGGGGTTCGCCGGTCAACGCCATTTCCAGGGCCACCGCGCGCGCGATCCGGCGGGGGAGTCGGACGAGCCCGCCGGCCCCGGCGATGAGTCCGCGCTGCACCTCGGGTATGCCGAAGACGGCGTGCTCAGCGGCCACCACGAGGTCGCAACTGAGCAGCATCTCGAAGCCCCCCGCGAACGCCGACCCGTTCGCCGCGCAGATGAGGGGCTTGGGGAAGTGGCGCTCGGTGATCCCACCGAATCCCTGGTCAGTGGCAGGGAACTCGCCTCGGGCGAAGGCTTTGAGATCCATCCCGGCGCTGAAGGCCTTGTCGCCAGAGGCCGTGAGGACCACGACCCAGACGTCGTCGTCGAGCGCACACGCGTCCAGTGCCGCACTCAGGGCCTGGGCCGTGGCGAGGTTGATGGCGTTGCGCGCTTCGGGCCGGTTGATCGTGAGGATCTCAACGTGCCCCTCGCGCTCACGCAATAACTCTTCGGTCATGAGTACCTCGAATCCGTGAGTCGGGCCGGCGTCCGGCGGATATGTGAAACGCTACCCGACGCGTCGGCGCGTGCGAAACTTGAAGAGTGTCCCATCACGTGCGCACCTTGGTCTCACTGAGCGCCTACGCGTGTGAGGGCGGCCTGGATGACCGGTATCAGCCGGCCACCTGCTACTCGCCAGTGATCGCACTGGGCCGTCGTCGCGGACCCGGAGCGGCCGCGGGTCTGTGGCGCGAGTACGAGGCCGTGCTCGACCTCGCCAGCGACGTGGGACTCGCGGGAGTCTCGCTCGAGGTATCGTGGGCGCGCCTCGAGCCCCGCCGAGGACGTCGTGACGACGCCGCCTTGGCGCGTTACGCCGAGGTGATCGACTACGCCCGACGCCGGGGCCTCTTCGTCAACGTCGCCGCGATCGACGCCGCGTGGCCCGCGTGGCTGGGCCAGGAGTCCTGGCTGATGCCGTGGGTCGAACCCGTGGCCGTGGACTACGTGAACTGGCTCACCCGCGGTCTGAGCGCTGACAGTTGGAGTGTCTTCGCCGCGCGAGAGTGGATGACGCGCGGCTTCCTCGATGATGAGGCCGGTCCACCGTGGCGCCGCGGGGCGCGAGAGGACGCAGCGAGTGCCGGGGCGAATCTCGAACGGATCGCCCGCGGCGCCGCGGCGACGAGCGACGTCGACTTCACCACCAGTGTCAACGTGACTCTGGACCAGCTGACGGATTTGACGGGCGTGGGCGCGGCGCAGGTGCACGTCAGGTCATTGGTCCGGGGCAGTGGACCCCTGTCGAGCGCTCGTGGTCTCGTGACGCGGCGTGGGGACGAGTGGGTGCTGGCTGGTCCGGTCGTGCCCGCACCCCTGCTGCGCGACTAGCGCTTCGCAGGATCCTGGCGGCGGCGACGCGCCACCCGGCGAAGGTAGTGCACGCCCACCACGCTGATGACGAGGGCGACGACGAGGGCGATCGAGGCCCACCCGGAGTACTTCTCGATCTTGGGCAGCTGGGAGCCGCCGAAGTAGCCGAACAGGCTGAAGGCGATCCCCCAGACCAATCCGCCCAAGGCGTTGGCCACCAGGAAGCGTCGGTAGTGCATCTGACTCACGCCCGCGAGTCCGGGCATCACCGCGCGCAAGAACGCGGTGAAGCGGCCGAGGAAGACGTAGACCGGTCCGCGTTTTTGCATTCCCGCGATCGCGGCGTCGAGTTCCTCGCGGTGTCGCTGCAGGATGCGGATCGACAAGAGACGGTCGCCGTAGTGGTGTCCCACGGCGTAGCCCACCGAGTCCCCCACCACCGCGGCGAGGACCACGAGGATGCACAGGACCCCGATGTTGATGTTGCCCTGGCTCGCCACGACTCCGGCGACGAGGACGGTGGTCTCGCCCGGCAGCACGAATCCCACGAAGAGGGCGGCCTCGCCGAACACCAGAAGGACGACGAGGCCGTAGACCAGGAGGCCGGGGAGGGAGTGGAGTTCGTGCAGGACGAACGAGATGATGGAGGCGCTGATCACCTGGACATCCTTACCGACGCGCCACGAATGGCGCGCAACAATTTAGACCCAGTTTAGAATCCAGGAATGCCCCCTCCGACCTCCTCCTCGCTTCGATCGGCCGGCGGGTTCACGGCGAGGAGTTGGGCCCTGGCCGAGTGGGCCCTGTTGCCGCTACGGCTTTTCCTCGGGGCGACCTTCGCCTACGCCGGTCTGCAGAAGATGTCGAACCCCGCGTTCTTCTCCGCCAAGTCGCCGATGTCGATCCAGGCCCAGATGATCGGCGCGGCGAGGATGAGCCCGATCCACTCGCTGCTGCACGCGATGATTTCCCACGCGGTCCTTCTCGGGTGGGTGATCGCCTCGGGGGAGTTGGCGATCGGCCTGGGGACGTTGCTCGGACTCAAGACGCGCATCGCCGCCGTCGCGGGGGCCTTCCTCAGTCTGAATCTTTTCCTCGCGGTGAGCTTTCACTCGTCGCCCTACTTCACCGGCGCCGACATCGTCTTCCTCTTCGCGTGGACGCCGCTCATCATCGCGGGGGGTGGGTCGCGCTGGAGTCTCGACGCCCTGATCACGCGCAGGGCGGCCGAGCAGGCGGGGATCGCGCGACTACCGCTGGTGGCGGTGCCCTTCGAGAACGTCCAGAACTTCTGTGGCAAGTTCGACAAGGGACACTGTCGCGCGCTCTCGAACCAGCCGTGCGCCGCCGATCGCTGCCCCGTCCTCCTCACCCGCCCCCCACAGGTGACGCCAGTGGCGCTCAAGACCTTCGACCGACGGTCCGTCGTCATCGGTTCGTCCACGGTCGCGATCGTGGCCGGTGCGGCCGCGGTCACCGGGTTCCTCACGACGTCGGTGGGCCACATCGAGGCCAGCGCGGTGTCGGGCCAGAAGGCCGCCACGCCCACGACGCTGCCCCCCTCGGGCGCGGGCACGAACTCGGGCGGCACCAAGGGTACGTTGCTCGGACCCGCCAGTTCGGTCCCCGTCGGATCGGCGGCGACCTTCACCATCCCCTCCTCGGGCGATCCCGGGATCGTCTTCCAGCTCGACAAGGGTAACTTCGTCGCCTACGACGCGATCTGTCCGCACGCGGGTTGCCAGGTCGGCTACACGCCCGGATCGCAGTTGATGGTGTGCCCCTGCCACGGATCGCAGTTCCAGATCGCGACCGGACAAGTGGTGGCGGGCCCGGCGCCCCACGGCCTGACCCCGCTCGTGGTGGTGGAGTCGGCCAACGGAAACCTCTACCTGCAATGAGCGACGTCGCGCGCCGAGTGCTGGTGGTGGAGGACGACGAGGCGCTGGCTCAGGCGATCGCCGACCTGCTCGGCGACGAGGGATTCGTCGTCGAGCAACGCCACGACGGCCAATCGGGACTCACGACGGCGCTCGAGGAGGCCTTCGACGTCATCGTGCTCGACCTGATGTTGCCCAAGCGCAACGGCTTCAGCGTGTGCATCGAGATCCGACAGGCCGGAATCCATACCCCCCTCCTGATGCTCACCGCGAAGAACGGGGACCTCGACGAGATCGAGGGACTGGAGTTGGGCGCGGACGACTTCTTGCGCAAGCCCTTCGAGTGGTCCATCCTGCTGGCGCGGATCAACGCCCTCCTGCGCCGATTCGAGCGCGGTCAGAGTCGAAAGATCGTCGTCGGCGACGTCGTCCTCGATACCGTCAGCCGTCAGGTCTCGGCCGCCGGGGTCGAGGCGCGGCTCACGTCGCGTGAGTTCCGGGTGATCGAGTACCTCATGGAGAACGCCGACCGCACGGTCACCAAGGTGGAGATCCTCGACGCGGTGTGGGGAGCGGACTTCGAGGGCGACCCCAACGTGGTCGAGGTCTACGTCGGCTACCTGCGCCGCAAGCTCGACGTCAAGGGTGCCGCGTCGCGCATCCGGACGGTTCGAGGGGTCGGCTACGAGTTCTCCAGCGCCATCTCCCAAGGACTCTCGAGCGAGGAATGACGCGCCGGAACCTGTCGATCCGGGCACGACTCACCCTCATCTTCGTCGTCGTCATCGCTCTGGTCCTGGTGGCGACGGGGGCGGTGATCGTGGTCTTCTATCGACACTCGACCACGGCCGAGGCGTCGAGTCGGATCACCCAGGCCATCGCCCAGATCCAGGTCCACGACG
This sequence comes from Acidobacteriota bacterium, assembly GCA_018971185.1. Taxonomy (GTDB): domain Bacteria; phylum Actinomycetota; class Acidimicrobiia; order Acidimicrobiales; family RAAP-2; genus RAAP-2. The sequence continues at coordinate 8,959 of JAGXBH010000003.1, read as the reverse complement.
CCGGGGGCATCGTGGCCAGCGCGAGGCCGCTCGAGTTGAAGACCGAGGATCACGTCGTCGTCCAGGTGACCAACCTCGCGGGCAACGAGGTGTGGGCGGCGAGCAGCGAGATCTACAAGTACCCCGTGATCTCGCACGAGGTGGCGAGCGTCAACGCGCCCAACGGCTACCTCGTCCAGGAGCGCGCCTGGGTCAAGGGGAGTGATCTGCAAGGCGAGCTGAGCCTCGCCCAGGCCCAGACCATCGTCACGGGGCGAGGTCTGGGACTCATCGTCGGCTTCATCTACGGCCAGTCGATCGTGCGCACCAATCATCTCCTCCTCGTCATCCTCTCCCTGGCCATCCCGCTCCTACTACTCATCGTGGCCATCGTCGTCTGGTTCGCGGTGGGTCAGACGCTGCGACCGGTGGAGGCGATCCGTCGACGGGTGGCCACGATCGCCGCGAACGAGCTCTCCGAGCGGGTGCCCGAGACCGGGGGGGACGACGAAGTGTCGCGCATGGCGCGCACGCTGAACGCGATGTTGGACCGACTCCAGACGAGCACCCGGATCCAGCAGGAGTTCGTCTCTAACGCCTCGCACGAACTCAGGAGCCCGCTCACCACGCTGCTCGCCACGGTGGACCGGGCGTCGAATCACCTCGACGACACGGACTGGGAGGAGTTCACCGAGACGGTGCGTCGCGAGGGTCGTCGCATCGACTCATTGGTGGACGACCTGTTCTTCCTGGCGCGCAGCGACGAACGCCGCGAGGAGATGCGCCGCGAGGAGGTGGACCTGGACGACATCCTCGACGAGGAGGCTCGCCGGGTGCGCCAGATGACCACGCTGCGCATCTCGACGTCGGGGGTGCAGCCGGTGAGGGTCTGGGGCGATCCCGCGATGATTCGCCGACTCGTGCGAAACGTGGTCGACAACGCCCTGCGATTCGCCAACGAGGAGGTCGCCTTCTCGACGCGCTACGTCGGACCCCTGGCGGAGATCTGCGTGCACGACGACGGCGCCGGGGTCGACGTCGCTGATTCCGCTCGGCTGTTCCAGCGCTTCGTACGCACCGACGCGGCGCGTTCGCGCGCCTCCGGGGGCACCGGTCTCGGCCTGCCGATCGTGGCCGAGATCGCGCAACGCCACGGGGGTGAGGCCCGTTTCATAGTGGTGGAGTCGGGTTCGACGATGCGAATTCGTCTGCGCCGTTATTAGGCTGGACGCGGGTAGCGGGCGTCGTGGGACCCCCGCGAGTGGGTCGAGACATGAGGGAAGAGACCGTCAAAGTCGTTCGTTGGACGATCCTGCGGCTGATGGTTCTCGGTGCGCTGGCCGAAGGGGTCTGGACCATCTTCGTGGGCATCGACCTGCCGCGTCACTACGTGGCCAACCACTGGGACATCGCGTGGGTCGGCCTCGACCTCGCCCAGATCGCGATGCTCGCTGGCGCGGCGTGGGCGGGATGGCGGCGCAGCAGCCTCATCGTCGTCTTCGCCACGGCGAGCGCCACGCTGCTCGTGGTCGACGCGTGGTTCGACGTGACGACCGCGCGTCGGGGTGATCTATTCCAGGGCATCGTGCTCGCGGGCCTCGTGGAGATCCCTTCAGCCCTCGTCCTTCTCTGGGTGGCTCTACGAGTGCTGCGACACGGTCCGGTCGCCGTCGATGCGCCACCGAGGATCCTCTCCGCGGACGCTCGTGAGGGCCACGACGACTACTCGTAGACGACACCCTCCAGGGCGAGCAGGAAGCGCTTGAGGCGCTCACCACCGCCGTAGCCACCGATCCCGTTGCTCGCGACGACGCGGTGACAGGGCAGCAGCACCGGCCAGGGATTGGCGTGATTGGCGTTGCCCACCGCGCGCGCGGCGCGAGGTCGGCCCGTGAGCGCGGCCACCTCGGCGTAGGTGGCGGTCGTGCCGTAGGGAAGGGAGCGCAAGGCGCCCCACACCTCGCGCTGGAACGTTGTCGCGGGGGGTTCGTCGAGGAGGACGTCGAAAACCTGACGATCCCCACGGAAGTACTCCTCGAGCTGGCGCGCCGCGTCCTCGAGCGTCGCACACGCTCGAGGCGAGTCGACCGGCGAGAACTCGTGGGGCAGGAAGACCCGACTCACCCCTTTCTCGGAGCCCTCGAGGGTCCAGGGACCCTCGCGCGAGTCCACCGTCACGTAGCTCTGATCCATGGACACTGTCTACTCCACGGGAGTCACATCGCCAACGCGGGGAGATTCGAGCAGAAAGGTGCGAAAGTCCCACCGGGATGACCAGGTCGTGCCTGCTAAAACTATGACATGAAAATTTCTCTCTACCGAGAGTCCCGCGCGGGCGAGACGCGTGTCGCCTTGACGCCTGACGCGGTCAAGACGCTGGTCGCCGACGGTTGGACTGTCGAGGTTCAGCGCGGTGCGGGGGCACTGGCCCACTTCAGCGACGACGCGTATTCTCAGGTCGGAGCGGTCATCGTCGACGCGCCCGCGGGGGACGTCAATCTGCGCGTGAACCCGCCGACGTTGTCGGAGGTGGCCGCGTTGCCCGAGGGCGCGACGCACCTGTCCTTCCTGTCGCCGTTGTTGTCCCTCGACGTCGTTCGCGCGATGAACGAGCGACGCATCACGATTCTCTCCTTCGACCTGCTGCCGCGAATCTCGCGCGCTCAGTACATGGACGCCCTGTCGTCGCAGGCGACGGTGTCGGGGTACCGCGCCGCGCTCGCCGGTGCCTCGCATTTCGACCGGTTCTTCCCGCTGCTCACCACTGCGGCCGGCACCATCCGTCCCGCGAAGGTGCTCGTCATGGGCGTGGGAGTGGCGGGTCTGCAGGCCATCGCGACCGCCAAGAGGCTGGGTTCGAAGGTGCGCGCCTACGACGTTCGCTCCGCCGCCAAGGAGGAGGCCGAGTCAGCCGGTGCCGTCTTCGTCAAACTCGGCGTGACCGCGGACGCCGCGGGTGGTTATGCGCGCGAGCTCACCGACGAGGAGCGTGCTCAGCAGCAGGCGGCGCTGCTGAGTGAGGTCGCCAACGCCGACATCGTCATCACGACGGCCGCCGTGCCCGGTCGCAAGGCGCCGATCCTCCTGACGAGCGCCATGGTGGAGGCGATGAGCGAGGGTTCGCTCGTCATCGACATGGCCGCCGACGGCGGCGGTAACTGCGAGCTCACGGTCGCGGGCGAGGTCGTCGATCACCACGGTGTGCGCATCGTGGGGCTGGCGAACCCGCCGGCGCAGATGGGCGCCTCAGCCTCGTTCATGTACGCCAACAACGTCCTCAAGCTCCTGGCCCTCTTCGGCGCCAAGGGCACCCTCGCTCCCGACTGGTCCGATGAGGTGGTCGTCGGGGTGACCGTGGCCCGTGACGGGCAAGTGAATCACGCGGCCACCGCCGAGGCCCTCGGCGTGGACCGCGTGGAGATTAGCTCGAAGGAGAGCGAGTAATGGGTAACGCACTGCTGCAATACGCGACCGTCTTGATGTTGACGATCTTCGTCGGCATCGAGATCATCGCCAAGGTGCCCAGCATCCTGCACACGCCGTTGATGAGCGGCTCCAACGCGATTCACGGCGTCATCCTGGTGGGTGCGATGCTCGTGCTCGGATCGGCGAACACCACGTTGGAGACGGTGCTCGGATTCCTCGCGGTGATCCTCGCCACGCTCAACGTGGTGGGTGGCTTCGTCGTCACCGACCGCATGCTCGAGATGTTCAAGGCCAAACCCAAGACGCCCGCGGCGAAGAATGATGAGGTGGCCTCGTGAGCCGCGGAACACTGATCGACCTGCTCTACCTGATCTCGGCGACCACCTTCATCCTCGCCCTGAAGGGTCTCGGCAGCCCCAAGCGCGCGCGCCTGGGCAACGGCGTCGCGGCGGTGGGCATGCTCATCGCCATCGTCGCGACCTTCTTCAAGCAGGTCGATGGCCACAACCTCTACCACGTGTGGCTCATCCTGGTCGCGATGGCCGTCGGCGTCGTGATCGCGGTGCCCACGGCGCGCTACGTGCGCATGACCGCCATGCCCCAGCTGGTGGCGATCTTCAACGGCGTCGGCGGTGGCGCCGCGTCGCTGGTGTCGATCACGGAGTTCGTGCACATCCATTCGACCCACCCGGCGACCTACGTGACGCTCGAGGTGCTCCTGGGCGTTCTGATCGGGACGGTGTCGTTCTCGGGCTCGGCCATCGCCTACGCCAAACTGCAGGAGTTGATGACCGGTCGACCCGTGACCTACCCGGGTCAGCAGGTGATCAACGGGATCCTCGGGGCGGTGGGGCTGGTGCTCATCGTCATCATCCTCGTCAGTGGGCAGACCGCGCTGCTGTGGGTCCTCCTCGCCCTGTCCTTCGTCCTGGGCATCGCCTTCGTCCTGCCCATCGGCGGCGCCGACGTGCCCGTCCTCATCTCATTGCTCAACTCCTTCACCGGCCTCGCCGTGGCCGCGTCGGGATTCACCCTCGGCTCGAACCTGCTCATCGTCGCGGGTACCCTCGTGGGCGCGTCGGGCATCCTGCTCACCCGCCTGATGAGCAAGGCCATGGGGCGCAGCCTCTCGAACGTGCTGTTCTCCGCGTTCGGTTCGGTGATCACCGCCAGCGGTGGTGCGGGCGCGGACGCGCGGCCCGTGCGCTCGGGCGCACCAGAGGATGCGGGCGTGCTGCTGAGCTTCGCCAGCCGCGTCGCCATCATCCCGGGCTACGGTCTCGCCGTGGCCCAGGCCCAGCACGTCTTGCGCGAGCTCGCCGAGGAGCTCGAGGCCAAGGGCATCGAGGTGTTCTACGCGATCCACCCGGTCGCGGGTCGTATGCCGGGCCACATGAACGTGCTACTCGCCGAGGCCAACGTTCCCTACGAGCAGTTGAAGGAGCTCGACGAGGCCAATTCCGAGTTGCAGACGGCCGACGTGGCCCTGGTGGTTGGCGCCAACGACACGGTCAACCCGGCGGCGAAGGACGACCGGAGCTCGCCCATCTACGGGATGCCGATCATCAACGCCGACCTCGCGGAGAACGTGCTCTTCTTGAAGCGTTCGATGCGCCCGGGCTTCGCCGGCATCGAGAACGAACTCCTCTACAACCCCAAGACGACGCTGATCTTCGGCGACGCGAAGGACACGTTGACCAAGATCGTCGCCGCCGTCAAGGCCAGTTGATCCCGCCGCGACTCAGCTCGTCGCGGTCAACTCGCTCAGGCGCTGGAGTTGGTCGGGGGAGAGAGGGTTCACGGCGCTGGCGTTGGCGCCCACCTGCTGGGCGTTCGAGGCCCCCGCGATGACCGACGCCACCTGGGGGTGGGCGAGGAGCCACGAGAAGGCGAAGGTCAGCATCGGGACCTCCTGCTCATCGGCGTAGTCGCTGAGGGCGTCGACGCGGGCGCGCATGGCCTCGCCCAGCCAGTGGGCCTTGCGCTCCTCGGACATCAATGCGAGGCGGGTGCCCTCGGGGATGGGTTCGCCCGGTCGGACCTTGCCGGTGAGCAGACCATTGGCCAAGGGGTAGAAGGGCAGGAAGCCTATCGACAACTCGTCGCAGGCCGCGAGCACGCCGTCGTTCTCGGGGGAGCGGTCGAGGAGTGAGAACTGACTCTGGACCGAGACGAATCGCGGGCCGTCACCGGCCGCCGCCGCGGCCTCGCGCAGTTGGGCGGCGGTGAAGTTGGAGCAGCCGATCTCTCGCACCTTGCCCAGGGCGACGAGTTCCTGCAGGGCGCCGATGGTCTCGGCGATCGGGGTCGTGTCGTCAGGGAAATGCAGCTGGTAGAGGTCGATGACGTCGGTGCCGAGGCGTCGCAGGGACTGGTCGCACGCGTCACGTAGATACTCGGGAGTGGCGCAGACCCCGGTGCCGTCGTGTCGCATCCCGAACTTCGACGCGATCACGACCTCGGATCGGCGCGCGCCCAGGGCCACGCCCAGTTGGACCTCGGACATCTGGTTGCCGTAGATGTCGGCGGTGTCGAAGAAGTTGATCCCGGCGTCCAGGGCCGCGTGCACGACGGCGGTGGTGGCGTCCTGGTCGAGTCGTCCGCCGAAGTTGTTGCATCCGATGCCGACTTCGGACACGCGCAGGGAACCCAGTACTCGTTGTTTCATCAGCGTCCTTTGAACGTTCGCCAGCATAGACAGTCATCCGTCGTCGTGGCGCCGGCCCCCGCAGCGTGGAGTCGATGAGAACTAAGGTGGTCGCATGAAAATCACCGTCGACTTTGACCTGTGTTCGAGCAACGCCGTGTGCATGAGCATCGTGCCCGAAGTGTTCGAGGTTCGCGATGATGGCTTCCTCTACATCTTGAACGACGAGCCCGGCGACGAGTTCGCCGATCGGGTGCGCGAAGCCGTCACCAGTTGCCCCAACGGCGCGATCTCGATCGAGGAATAGGTGCCCCACGGACCACGGGTCCGCTTCGCGCCCTCGCCCACGGGCTACTTCCACGTGGGCTCGGCCCGGTCGGCCCTCTTCAACTGGCTCCTCGCGCGCCAGTCGCCCGACGGTTGCTTCATCCTGCGCATCGAGGACACCGACGCCGACCGCAATCGCGAGGAGTGGGTGGACGGCATCATCCAGGCGATGGCGTGGTTGGGTCTCGATCTCGACGAGGGGCCTTTTCGCCAGAGTGACAACCACGCCGCGCACCTCGAGGCCACGCAGGCACTCCTCTCCCGGGGGTTTCTCTACTACTGCGACTGCACCGGCGACGACGTGCAGGCGCGCAAGGGTGAGAACAAGACGCCCGGCTACGACGGGTACTGCCGCGAGCGCGGACTCGCGCGCTCCGCGACGACCGCGCTGAGGTTCAAGACCCCGCACGACGGGGTGACCACGGTCCACGACCTGATCCGCGGCGACGTGGAGTTCGCCAACTCCACCATTGACGACTTCGTGGTGGCCAAGTCCTCGGGGGCCGTCCTCTACGCGCTCGCCAACGTGACCGACGACCGTCACGACGCCATCACCCACGTGATCCGCGGCGAGGAGCATCTGCCCAACGCGCCCAAGCAGATGATGCTGTGGCGCGCGCTCAACGACGCCTTCGCCGACGAGGTCGCCCTGCCGGTCTACGCGCACCTGCCGCTGCTCGTGAACGAGCAGCGCAAGAAGCTCTCCAAGCGCAAGGACCCGGTCGCGACCGAGACCTACCGCGACGAGGGCTACATCGCACCAGCCTTCGTCAACTACCTGGCCCTCTTAGGCTGGAGCCCTCGTGGCGACCAGGAGATCGTGCCGCTCTCGACCATCATCGAGCAGTTCCGGCTCGAGGACGTCTCGCATTCGCCGGCCTTCTTCGACGTGAAGAAGCTTCGCCACATGAATGGGGAGTACCTGCGCGCTATGTCGCGTGACGAGTTCATCGCCGCCTGCGCACCGTGGGTGGCGCCGTGGACGAGCGAGTGGCGACCGACCGATCGTCCGACGCCGTGGGGTCGCGACGAGTTCGACGCTGAGGTGTTCGCCCGGGTGGCGCCCCTCGTGCAGGAGCGTGTCGCGGTCTTGGGCGACGTGGCGGCGATGGTCGACTTCTTCTTCCTCGACGACGTGGATATGGACGTCGCCGCCTTTGAGAAGGTGGTGGGCTCCGACCCGTCGGGACGGGCCCTGCTCGCCGCGGCGCTCGCGCGCTTCAGCGACGTCGCGTGGGACGCGTCGAGCCTGCACGCGGCGGTGGAAGAACTCGGCGAGGGATTGGCGATGAACCTTCGCAAGGCGCAGGCGCCGATTCGTTGCGCCGTGACGGGCAAGCTGGTCGGCCCCCCGCTCTTCGAGTCCTTGGAGATACTCGGTCGCGCCAGAGCGATGCGACGGCTCGAGTCGGCGCTGGCCCGATGTTCGGACTGATCTTCGCGCCGGTGCGGCTCTTCCTCAAGATCGTCGTGACGATCTTGACCGTCATCGTGCTCTACTTCGCGGTCACCTTCGTGCAGATCTGGCTGACCGGTCGCGTGCACTCGACGTCGCACGCGCAGGCGATCCTGGTTTTCGGCACCGCCGAGGACAACGGCAAACCCTCACCGGAACTGCGTGCGCGACTCGATGAGGCGCTCAAGGTCTATCGGGCGGGCCGCGCGCCCTGGATCGCCGTCACCGGGGGCAATCGACCCGGCGACAAGTACACCGAAGCGGGGGTGTCGGCCACCTATCTCGAGGCCCACGGCGTGCCCAAGGACCGGATCATCGTCGGCGGTGGGGATGACACCTGGCAGAACGTGCTCTCCGTGGCCGGCCAACTCAAGGCCCGCTTCCTGTACAACGTGATCACCGTGACTGATCCGTTCCACGAGGATCGGGCGATGGCCAACGCGTCGGCCCAAGGTCTTTTCCCCGTCCCGTCACCGGTGGAGAACTCGCCGACCATCAAGTATTCGCTCTGGCGTTACTACTTGAAGGAGACCTTGGCCGTGGGCGTCGGGCGCCTCATCGGCTACGGCCGACTGAGTTCGTGGACGACCGCGAATCACATCACGCTCCCGTCTGGCGGCTGAGCCGTCGGCTCGGGTAAGATTGCCAAGCCCTTCGGGGGTGGTGTAATTGGCAACACAACTGGTTCTGGTCCAGTTATTCAGGGTTCGAGTCCTTGCCCCCGAGCGAAGTGAGTTCGTGATTCCACACGGGCTCTCTTCATGGTCCCATCGTCTAGTGGCCTAGGACATCACCCTCTCAAGGTGGAGGCACGGGTTCGAATCCCGTTGGGACTGCAAAGGAAATTGGGCGAAAGCCCAATGATTCAAAGGCTTTTGATCTGTCCATCGTTGACCACGAGCGACCGTGATTGACCGCCATTACATGCCCATTTAATGCCCACTAATGCCCAACTAATGCCCAAAATCTTGTGCGATTCGGTGCGCTCTTTGCGCGTTCCTAGCGCCCTGCTTTGTAATTCGCCTATTCAAGATTCATCTTCTTGGAATGGCGATCTTTGACCAAAGGGCGAATTTGTAAGATTCCGGAGTGGTCTCAATTTGTTAAACGACTTCTGAACCGTC
>JAGXBH010000075.1 GCA_018971185.1 Acidobacteriota bacterium | reverse complement strand
ACTCAGAAAGCCTTCGTCCCTCACGCGGCGTTGCTGCGTCAGGCTTTCGCCCATTGCGCAAGATTCCCCACTGCTGCCTCCCGTAGGAGTCTGGACCGTGTCTCAGTTCCAGTGTGGCTGATCGTCCTCTCAGACCAGCTATCCGTCGTCGCCTTGGTGGGCCGTTACCCCGCCAACAAGCTGATGGACCGCGAGCCCCTCCCGAAGCGAAAGAACATTTCTTCCTCTCATCATGCGATATGAGGAAGGTATTCGGTATTAGCACCGGTTTCCCGGTGTTATCCCAATCTTCGGGGCAGGTTGCTCACGTGTTACTCACCCGTTCGCCACTAACTCATGGAGCAAGCTCCACTCGTCCGTTCGACTTGCATGTGTTAAGCACGCCGCCAGCGTTCATTCTGAGCCAGAATCAAACTCTCCATCAAGATCTTCCGAGAACCGAAGTTCCCATCGAATCAGAGAGCCAGACGAGTGACTCTAATACTCGCCTGACGACCAGAGCAACACGGGGTGTTCCTCTGGCCTACTGCATACTTCTTTTGACGAACGACGCGTCCGGTTAGGTCCGTCCATCGTCGCCCGTACTGGCTTTTGGCTCTCGTTCTTCCGTTTTCAAGGAGCGACGACACACGCGAGCGAACTCGGAGGTGTGAAGTACACCATCTCAGGATTTCTCCGTCGATTCCGCCGTTTGATGTTCCCAACGACGGGATGCCTACCTTAACAGCGCGGTCTGCCATGTTGCAAATGCAACCGGCCGCCGTCTCCGTCGGTGGGATTTACAGTGTAGCAGGCTTCCCACCACCGAAATGTCAATTCGACCCACAATCTTCACGTCCGCGTCGCGCGGTCGCCCCGATTGTCCGTCGCCTCGTCATTTCGGCTTGTTCACCTTACACGATGGACGCACCCGGTGTGAGCGATTCGCTCGGGGCGCTGGCGAACTCGACGAAGGCGTTGAGCGTGCTGATCAGGCGCATGTCGTCGATGTCGCGCGCCGGTGAGTTCAACAACTCCTCGGTGCACACCAGGTAGGCCAGGCACCGGGCCCGACTCACCGCCACGTTGAGGCGATGGCGCGAGAACAAGAATTCGGGACCGCGCGGCATGTCATCGGCGCTCGAGGTGGTCATCGTGAAGAAGACGACCGGTGCCTCGCGCCCCTGGAACTTGTCCACCGTTCCCACCTGGACGCCGCGCAGGTCGGCCCGGCGTTGACAGGCCTCCGCGATCAGTCGCACCTGATCGTTGTAGGGCGCGACGACCATGAAGTCCTGGGGCCTGAGGGCGACGCGGTCGCCGCGCTGGTTCGTCCAGGGCGTGGCGATCATCGCGCTGATCTGCTCGAGGACCACCTCCACCTCCTCGGGCGAGTGCGTGGTGCGACCGACGTGGTGCGCGCGCAGCCACCGCAGACCGGTTCCGAACTGGGTGGACTGTCTCTGACACGAGGCGTGGGAGGTCAGGCGTCCCTCGTAGATCTGGCGCGAGATGAAGTCGCACACGTCCGGGTGCATCCGCCACGTCTCGGAGATGAAGACACCCTGGTCGCGCGGGATCGTCACGTGCTCGCCGAGGACGTGCTCCAAGAGACTCGCGCCCGCGCGTCCGGGGTGCTCGGCCTTGGCCACTTGGGCCAGTTGGAGCGGGTCGCCGAGCAGGAGCATGTTGCGTGCGCCCCCACTGGACGCCACCGCGTCAGCGAGTGAGAGCTGACCGGCCTCGTCGACGACGAGGACGTCGACGGGGAACTGGCGCATCTCGGGGCTCGCCCACAGCCACGCGGTCGCCCCGATGAGGTTGAATCGCCCGTCGGCGAGATCGTCCTTCTTCTTCGAGTAGGTCACCGCGTCGAGCCTCTCGTGCGGCGCGTCCATCCAGCGCAGGGCGCGCAGGTCCGTCACTCCCCCGTCGCGCGCGACCACGTCGAGGGTCGCCCTCATCAGATTGTCGATGGCGCCGTGGCTCATCGCCAGCACCCCCACGCGCAGTCCCTGGTCCACGAGATGGCGGATGATGTGCGAACCGCTGTAGGTCTTGCCGGTCCCCGGCGGCCCCTGGATCGCCACGTAGCTCTCGTCGAGGTGCGCGACCCAGGAGTAGATCGAGTCGAGGTCGTCGTCGAAGACCCCCCCGCGAGGTCCGTGACCCGGGGTGAAACGTGGTCGGCGCGCCTCGAGCAGGGCCAGGGCGAGACGACTCGGCGCTCCGTGGTGAGCGGGTTCGAGCACCTGTCGGGCCAGGTCCTTCAGGGCGCCGGCCTTCGCGCCGGGTCGAAAGTACCGGTCCTGGGTGAGAACGGCGGGAACGCCACCGTGCTCCTCCTGGACGCGTCCCCAGCGCAGCGTCAGCTCGCGGCGCTCGAAGTCGATGTCGGCGATCGTCGCGCGCCCGTAGGGCACGCCGACGCCGGCGTAGAGGACCTCGTCCTTCGCACCCAACGACCTGTCGATGGCCTGTTCGGGCCAGGTCAGGATCATCTTGGGCAACCTCTCGCGCCCCGTCGGCTCCTCCATCCGCAAGAAGGAGAGGTTGGTCAGGTAGTCCAGGTTGTCGTAGAGCGTCGTGTAGTCGCCGTTGAGGGCGACGAACTTGGGGGTGACGTCGGCCGAGCGCTCCCGGCGCCAGTAGTTGAGGAGGTCGCCCAGCAGGTGCTCGGGTGACTCCGGCGCGAAGTGGTGGAGTCGCTCCACGAGCTCGTCGGTGTCGAGTTCGTAGTCCTCGCGCTCGATGACCGCGTCTCGCCACGCGAGGTCGTCGGGGCGCTGCGCCACGAGCCAGTCCCGTAGCGCCATCGTGGAGCGCACGTCGTCGCGGTTATAGGCCGCGATGTCCTCGAGCAGTCGATCGTCGCCGCTGGCCATCCACTGCTCGTACTCGACGACGGCTCCCGCCCCCTGTTCGATCCCGCCGGTGCGCTCGAAGTCCACCAGGTGCTCGAGGTGCTTGAGGCCGTAGGACTCGGTACCCACTCGCACCGCGTTCTTCGCGATCGTGAAGAGGTCGACGAAGAGCCCCGAGTCGACGAGCGAGGCGAAGAGGTTCTCGTCGGGGGCGTCACGCATCAGGCGCTCGATCGTCGAGCGTTCGGTGTGGTTGTAGTGGTACACGTGCATTCCCGGGTACTGCGAGCGACGCCGGGAGAAGAAGTCGACGAGGCCGCTCATCATCGTCTGCTGCTCGGCCAAGGAGTGCGCCCACCTGGCGTCGAAACTCCACTCACCGCCCTCGTCGCGGTAGTAGAGACCCGCCAGGAACATCAGTTCGTGCTGCGCCGTCCAGAACGGGTCGCCCTCGAAGTCGAAGAAGACGTCGCCGTGATCGGGTGCGGGCAGCAACTCGAAACCGTGCCCGTAGACCGGGTCCTCGCCGGGTTCGATCACCTCGTAGGCCGGAGGGGCGCTCGGCGTGCCTCGCGAGGCGACCTGCAGGGCCGCCTGTCGGGTCAGGCGTGAGAGCTTCTCGTCGCGCAAGCGCGCGACGGGCGCACGTCGGCGCGACAGGGCGACCACCGTGCGCACGCCGGCGTCCTCCAGGGCCTCGCGTTCGGACTGACGGGAGTTGGCCACGAAGGCGAGCGAATCCTCCTCGCGCCACTGTCGTTCGCAATGGTCGTGGAACTCGCAGTACTCGCACGATTCGCACGGACGTGGGCGCGTCGCGGACGCGGTGACGTCCTCGGCGAACAGGTCGCCCAGCCGTCGACGCAGTCGACGCCAGTAGGGAAGGAACTCCTCGACGCGCAGAGCCTGGGTGGTGCCCGAACCGAGCCAGATGTGCATCTCGCGCGGGGCGAGACCCGAGAGCGCCTCCATGGCCTCGGCGTAGAAGCACAACTGCAGGACGTGACCGGGCTTCGCGCGCGAACGCGTGAGCTTGGCGTCCACCGGCTCGTAGTGCGCGTACCCATCGGCGGCGTCGACGCGGACCAGGAAGTCGGCGATCCCCCTGATGCTCTCGTGGACGAACGGCATCTGGTAGATCACGTCGTAGCCCAACGTCGTGGGATCGCCCACGCGCGCCACCCACTCGGTGAAGGACTCCGCGCGATTGCGGCCCGGCACCTGGTAGATGCTCTTGCCAAGGGCCTCGTAGTCGTCGAGGCAGCGCGCCTCGTGCTCGTTGCCCTTATCGACCAGTATCTCGGCGAGGGAGTTGAACACGGTGGGTGACACGCTCATCTGTCCGGCCTCCACTCGCGAGTTGAGCGTCAGGTAGTGCGAGCAACCCAGCCACGCGGTGATCTTGGACGGGGTGAGGAGGCGTTCGGACATGTCACCTTTCGACGCGGGCACGCACCCGAGTGTGACCCGTGGCTATGACACTACGGGCCCCTCGACGACGTAGAGTTCCTCGATGGCCAAATTGGTGGACCCGTTCCTCCCAGAGGGCACGCTGCGCCGTCGAACCCAGCCCCTCTTGCGCGTCGACGGCAGCCTCGTGCTGCGCCCGTGGGTCCCCGCGGACGTCCCGGCCCTCGTGAGCGCGTACGCCGACCCCGATATCCAGCGATGGAACCTGCACTCCTACGACGAGGCCGAGGTGTCGCTGCTCGTCGCGAGGTTCGCTGAGTCCTGGCGGCGCGAGACATCGGCACACTGGGCCATCGCGCGCGTCGAGGACGACCTGGCCGTCGGTCGAGTCGGTCTGCGCACCCTCGACCTCGCCGAGGGCGAGGGCGAGGTCTCGTACTGGGTGATTCCCCACTTTCGCGGACACGGCGTCGCCACGCGGGCCCTCGCCACGGTCGCGGACTGGCTCCTCGACGACCTGGGCCTTCATCGACTCTCCCTGGGCCACTCCACCTGCAACCTCGCGTCGTGTCGCGTGGCGACGAAGGCGGGGTTCGAACTTGAGGGCACGATGAACAGCGCGCTGCGTCACCACGACGGGTGGCACGACATGCACTGGCACGCGCGCATCGCCGGTGACCCGTCAACGTCGCGCCCGCCGGACGCGCGCGAAGGCTAGAGCCGCTCGCCCAGGTCCGCGAGGAGACGTCGCAGACGGTCCCTCTGGGCACCCGCGGCCAAGGGTCCCGACCCCCCAGGGGACCGGCGACTCGCCAGGGCCGCCCCACGGACGAAGAGTTCTCCGACGTCGCCGACCGCCGACTCCTCACTCGCCACGTCGTGCAACGTCCGCCCCTCACGGATGGCGCGGCCCACCAGAGATCCCGCCACCTCGTGGGCCTGGCGAAACGGCATACCGCCCGTCACCAGCTGCTCCGCGATGTCGATGGCCACCAGAAGTTGGTCGTCCGCCGCTCTCGCCGCGACGTCGACATTGAAGGTCATCGTCGAGTAGGCCCCGTGCATCGCGGCCAACACGAGACCCACCTGACGCACCGAGTCGAACAGGGGCTCCTTGTCCTCCTGGAGGTCGCGGTTGTAGGTCAGTGGTAGGCCCTTGAGGGTGACCAGCAGCCCGGTCAGATTACCGACCAGGCGACCCGACTTTCCGCGGGCCAGTTCGGCGACGTCGGAGTTCTTCTTCTGGGGCAGCATCGAGGAGCCGGTGGTGAAGTCGTCGCCGAGCGTGGCGAAGCCGAACTCCGAGGTGGTCCACAGCACGAGCTCCTCGCCCATGCGCGAGAGGTGCACCCCCAGCAGCGCGATGTCGAAGAGCGACTCGGCCACGAAGTCGCGGTCCGACACCGCGTCCATGGAGTTCGCGAAGGGCTCGTCGAAGCCGAGCAGGGCCGCCGTGCGCGCGGGATCGATCGGCAACGAGGTGCCGGCGAGGGCACCGGCACCCAGTGGCGATACGTTCAGGCGGCGCCGCGCGTCGAGGAGCCGGTCGACATCGCGCGCGAGGCTGAAGGCGTGGGCCCCCAGGTGGTGACTCAGCAAGACGGGCTGCGCCCGCTGCAGGTGCGTGTAGCCCGGCAGGTACGCCTCGGGGTACCTCTCGCCCACGGTGGCGAGGGTCGTGGCCAACTCCAGGGTCTGGCGAGCGAGGGCGCTGAGCGCGTCACGGGTGAAGAGTCGCAACGTCGTGGCCACCTGGTCGTTGCGGCTGCGCGCGGTGTGCAGCTTCGCCCCGAGCGCGCCCACTAGCTCGGTGGCGCGCCGCTCGATGGCCATGTGGACGTCCTCGTCGTTGGCGTGGCGCTCGAAGGTGCCCTCCTCGAACTCGCTACGGATCCGCTCCAACGTGGCCGAGAGGGTCGCGCCCTCCTCGGCGTTGAGCAGACCGGCGGCCTCGAGTCCGGCCACGTGCGCGAGCGAGCCCTCGATGTCGTGGGCGTAGAGGACGTGATCGAAGGAGTAGCTCTCCGAGAGGTCCCAGAGCGTCTGATCCATCGCCGAGGCGAACCGGCCCGCCCAGAGTGTCATGAGTGGGGCGGGGTGGCGTGCTTGGCCCCTTGACGGGCCGCCCAGGTCTTCACGCCGAGCCCGTAGATCTTGACGAACCCCTCGGAGTCGGCGTGCTCGAAGGTGTCCTGCGCGTCGTAGGTGGCCAGACCATAGTCGTAGAGGGCGCGCGGACTACGTCGACCGACGATGCGCATCACGCCCGGCGCGGCGAAGTGCAGACGGACGTCGCCGGTCACGTGGGTCTGGGTCTCGTCGATGAAGGCGTCGAGCGCCTCCTTCAGTGGCGAGAACCACATCCCGTCGTAGACGAGTTCGGCCCAGCGCGACTCCAGTCGCGCCTTCTCGTGGTGCAGGTCGCGTTCGAGGACGAGGTCCTCGAGGTCGGCGTGCGCGGCGATGAGCGCCAGAGCG
>JAGXBH010000074.1 GCA_018971185.1 Acidobacteriota bacterium | reverse complement strand
TTCGCTTGAGCTACCTCAAGGTCGCTGAGTTCCAGCGTCGCGGACTGGTCCATTTCCACGTCGTCCTGCGCCTCGACGGGGCCGGCGAGGCGTTCAGTCCACCACCGTCGGAGCTCACCACCGAAACGCTGTCGATGGCCATTGCCGATGTGGTCCGGCAGTTCTCGATCAACACCTCACACGGCGAGAGCGCGTGGGGACGCCAGTTCGACCTCAGCGACGCCTCAACTCTTGACCGTGGTGACCTACGGATCGCCGGGTATCTCGCGAAGTACGCGACCAAGTCCACTGACGGCACCAAGGACTTCGCTCGAAGCTTTCGGGCGCGCTCCAACATCACCTCGATTCAGGGATCATCGCACCTGCGCCAACTGGCACTCACCGCCTGGGACCTGGCTCTCGAACCCGAGTTCGAGACGCTCAATCTGCGGGCCCACGCGCACGCCTTCGGGCACCGTGGACAACTCATCACGAAGTCGCGTCACTATTCGACGAAGTTCCTGGACCTACGAGCTGCCCGTGCCGCCTACATGGCGAGGGAGTCGACTGGTGACCCGATGTCGGGCACCTTCGTCTTCGAAGGGCGTGGCTACGACGATCCCCACACCGTCGAGGTGGCCGAGTTCCTGCACTGGCTGTCCCTTGAGGCCAAGAGGTCTGCGCCCCGCCGAGACGCCGATGTGGGAGGGGACCAATGAATTCCTCCGGGCAATTCGAACCGCTCAGGAGGTGACATTTCCGAGCCATTTCCGGCTCCGCGACCGTTGGGGAGTGTGAGCTAGAAGGAGTTGTCTCGTCATGAGTGGACGTCGTCATTTCGGGACAGTGCGCAAACGTTCGTCGGGCCGCTGGCAGGCGGTCTATCGAGTCGATGGTCGGATGCACTCCGCCGGCATCCATGCTACCAAGTCCGACGCTCTGGCACACCTTGCCGCGGTCGAGGTGGACCTTCGCCGTGGCGCATGGATCGACCCGCGTTCGGGCACGATCACGCTTCGGGTGTACGCGGAGGGATGGCTCGAACAGCGAAACGATTTAGCCGTACGGACCAAGGAGCTCTACGCGTATCTCCTCGAGCACTACACCCTTCCCGTCCTCGGCAACGCCACCTTGGTCGGGCTCGCGCCCTCGAAGGTCCGTAGCTGGCACGCGGGACTCTCAAGCGAGCACCCCTCGACGGCGGCCAAGTCGTATCGATTGCTCTGCACCATCATGAAGACGGCGGTCACCGACGGCCTCATCGCCACGTCACCGTGCAAAGTGGCCGGCGCAGGGGTGGAAAGGTCAACCGAACGCCCTATTGCGACCGTCGCTGAGGTTCATGCCTTGGAAAGAGCGATGCCTGAGCACTTGCAGCTCATCGTGTCTCTCGCCACGTGGTGTCAATTGCGGCGTGGTGAACTGCTCGGACTGAGGCGCAAGGACGTTGATCTGGCCAACGCGACCCTTCGCATTGAACAGAGTCGGACCATCACCATGAGCGGGAAATCCTTGGTGAAGGAGCCCAAATCAGTCGCCGGCCGTCGCACCATCGCGATTCCGGAATTCCTAGTCAAGCGAATCGATGATCACATGGGGCGTTTCACGGGACCGGGGGAGGATAACTTCGTCTTCACGGGAGTGACCGGCATCCCCCTCACCTCAGGTGTCTTGCAAGTCGCGTGGCAGCGGGCTCGAGACTCAGTGGGTCGATCCGACCTGCACTTGCACGATCTTCGCCACACGGGTCTCACTCTCGCCGCCGCCACCGGGGCGACGACAGTCGAGTTGATGCATCGTGCTGGGCATTCGTCCGCCGACGCGGCGATGAGATATCAACACGCCACGAAGGATCGCGATCGTCTCATTGCTGACGCTCTCAGCGCGATTGCAAATGGTCGCAACGACGCATCGTCAATGTGATTTTGTGGTCGTCAATATGCAAGCTCAATGGGCGACGTTTTCGCGGCGAACTCGCACTTACTCACGCGGTTTCAGATTCGTTTTTGGGCACCTATGGGCACCTCAAGTGATGAGTTGGGCACCTTTGGGCACCTCACAGAGGACAATGGTGGTTACTCATGGTCACTCTTGGTCACTCGAAAGTCCTTGCAAATACTGCACTTTCAACGAAAAGCCTTGGAGCGGGCGACGAGAATCGAACTCGCGTTCTCAGCTTGGGAAGCTGATGTTCTGCCGCTGAACTACGCCCGCGTGGGAACCATCGTAGTAGGCGACGAGGGGTAGGGGCCACGGCGGAGCCGAAGGTCGGGATTGAGTAGCACTAGCCTTTGTTCCATTATGGTGCTCTCCGACCGTTCAATCAAAGAGGCAATCGAGTCTGGACGGATCATCATCGACCCCTTGGGCGATGAGTGCATACAACCCTCGTCGGTCGATCTGCACATCGACCAGCTCTTCAGGGTCTTCCGTAATCATTCGCAACGGTTGATCGACGTGAAGCTTCCCCAGGAGGACCTCACCGAACTGATCGACGTTGGTCCCGATAGCCCGATGATCCTGCATCCCGGTGAGTTCATGTTGGGATCGACCCGGGAACGAGTCGCCATTCCCGATGACCTGGTGGCCCGCCTCGAGGGGAAGAGCTCCTTGGGGCGCCTCGGGCTGGTCATCCATTCGACCGCCGGATTCATCGATGCCGGTTGGGACGGACACATCACTCTGGAACTGGCTAACTTGGCGAATCTGCCCATCACCTTGTATCCCGGGATGAAGATCGGGCAGATCAGCTTCTTCGAGATGACCACCCCCGCCGACCGACCGTACGGGGCGAGCGGTCTGGGTTCGAAGTACCGGGGGCAGCGTGGACCGACGCCCAGCAAGTACTTCGAGAACTTCAAGTAACGCGAGACCGGGCGTCGCGGCGCCACGAAGGAGGGTGTGATGCTGTTGCGAATCGTCGTCGGTCTCGCCCTGACCCTGGCGTGCTTCGTCGTCGCCGGTCGGAGGTTCTGGTGGCTGTCACGACTGATCAGGAGCGGTCGCGCCGCGCCGCGCCGCTGGCGCGGTTTCGGTCGCGTCGCCGACGCGGAGCTGGTCGAGGTCGCTGGGCAGCGAAAACTACTCGCCTGGACCGTACCGGGGCTCGCGCACTTCTTCACGATGTGGGGCTTCTTCGTCTTGATGACCACGATCGTGGAGGCCTACGGCGCCCTCTTCAACCGCGATTTCCACATCCCCCTGATCGGACGCAGCAATTGGCTCGCCCTCGTCGAGGACTTCTTCGCGACGGCCGTGCTGGTGGCACTCGTGGTCTTCGCGATCATTCGCGTCAACCAGGCGCCCGCCCGCCGGAGTCGACAGAGCCGTTTCTACGGCTCACACACCGGCGCCGCGTGGGCGGTGCTGGGCATGATCACGCTCGTCATCCTCACCTTGTTCGGGTATCGCGCGGCGCAGATCAACACCGGCCACTTCCCTTTCGCCCAGTCGCACTGGGCCTTCACCTCGCATCTGCTGGCCACGTGGCTGCGTCCCCTGGGGACCGGCGTCAACTCGGTGCTCGAAGCGGTGCTCCTCCTCGCCAACATCGGGGTGATCGCGGGATTCCTCGTCTTCGTCGCCTACTCCAAGCACTTGCACATCTTTCTCGCCCCGATCAACATCGGCGCCTCGCGGCGTCCGCGAGCTCTCGGAGCGCTCGACAAGACCCCCGACATGGACATGGAGAACGTCACCGAGGACACCGTGTTCGGGGCGGGTCACGCCGAGGACTTCACCTGGAAGCAGATGCTCGACTTCGCTACCTGCACCGAGTGCGGACGATGCCAATCGGTGTGCCCGGCGTGGACCACGGGAAAACCCCTCAGCCCCAAGTTGCTGATGATGGGTCTGCGCGAGAACATGTTCGCCTCGGCCGACCGGCTGCTCTCGGGCGCACGCGAGGGGGACGCGGCGACCCTCGTGCCCACGGTGATCGACCCCGACGTCCTGTGGAGCTGCACCACGTGCGGCGCCTGCGTGCAGGAGTGCCCCGTCGACATCGAACACGTGGACGCCATCATCGACATGCGCCGTTACGAGGTCCTGATGGAGTCGCGCTTCCCCAGTGAGGCGGCGTTGCTCCTGCGCAATCTCGAGAACCAGGGGGATCCCTGGGGCCTGGGCGCGACCAAGCGCGTCGACTGGTTGGCGGCGCTCGACTTCGAAGTGCCCGTGCTCGAAGGCGCCATCCCCGACGACGTCGAGTACCTCTACTGGGTGGGCTGCACCGGGGCCCTCGACGAGCGCGCCCGCAAGACCGTCGAGGCCACGGCGCGCGTCCTCAATCGCGCCGGCGTGAAGTTCGCGGTCCTGGGTCCGCGCGAATCCTGCAGCGGCGACCCCGCGCGGCGCATGGGCAACGAGTACCTGTTCCAGGAGATGGCCAAGGCCAACATCGCGATCTTGAACGAGGTGGGCGCGCGCAAGATCGTCGCCAGTTGCCCGCATTGCTTCAACACCATCAAGAACGAGTACCCCGAACTCGGGGGGGACTACGAGGTCATCCATCACTCGGAGTTGCTGGGTCACCTGGTGTCGAGCGGACGACTCACACCGGGAGCGTCGTTCTCGGGCACCGTCACCTATCACGACCCCTGTTATCTGGCGCGTCACAATCGAGTCTTCGACGCGCCGCGTTCGCTCATCGACGCCGTGCCCGGCGCGACGTCGGTCGAGATGGCGCGCCACCGCGAGCGGGGCTTCTGCTGCGGCGCGGGCGGCGCGCGCATGTGGATGGAGGAGACCATCGGCAAGCGCGTCAACGTGGAGCGCACCGAGGAGGCCCTCGCCACCGGGGCGGACGTCGTGGGCACCGCCTGCCCGTTCTGCATGATCATGCTCGACGACGCCGTCAAGGGGCAGGGTCGCGACGAGGACGTGGCGGTGCTCGACATCTCGCAGCTGATCGAGCGGTCGTTCCTCTGAGGCCCCCGCGAAGACGGCTAGTTCACACGCACGAAACATGGCGCTAACCAAACAGAAATCCTCGTTGGTCACACTGAAGTGAACAACTTGAGGTCAGCGTCGCCCTCTCCGACCAGAAGGAGTGGATGTGCTGTTTGCGGCCACCAACATTCCCTATCCCAGTTGGCTCAATCCGGCTGACAACACCTGGCAGCTGGTGTCGGCGACGCTGGTGGGGCTCATGAGTCTCCCCGGCCTCGCCGTCCTCTACGGCGGACTGGTTCGCAAGAAGTGGATCGTCAACACCATGATGATGTGCTTCACCGGCTTCGCGCTCACCCTCATCGTGTGGATGCTCTGGGGCTACAACCTGGCCTTCGGACCCCAAGCGCACTTCGGAGCCACGGGTTCGTTCTGGAGCGGGTTCATCGGTCACTTCAAGCCCATCGCCTCGGCCTTCGCCGAGCAGGGACAGGCGGTCTCGGGGGCCAATACCCTGATTCCGTTCCACTTCCCGACCGCGACCCTGGCGTACTTCCAGTTCGTCTTCGCCGCGATCACGCCGCTGCTGTTCCTCGGCGGGCTCGTGGGGCGCCTCAAGTTCAAGGCCTGGCTCTTGATCGTGCCGCTGTGGATCACCATGGTCTACTGCGTGAACGCCGCGCTGCTCTGGGGCGGCGGCTTCTTCGCCCAGAAGGGCGCCGTTGACTTCTCGGGCGGTTACGTCATCCACCTGAGCGCGGGGTGCGCCGCCTTCGTCGGCGCGGCCATCGTCGGACCGCGCCGCTGGCAGGACCGCGAGAACGCCTTCCCGAGCAACCTGATGATGGTGGCGGTCGGCATCGGCATCGTCTGGCTGGGTTGGAACGGCTTCAACGGTGGTGACCCGTTCTACGCGGGGGCCGACGCGGCCTCGGCGGTGCTCAACACCAACGTCGCCACCGCGGTGGGACTGCTGGTGTGGATGTTCATGGACATGCTCTTCACCAAGCAGAAGAAGGCCACGTTCTTGGGGGCCCTGAACGGCATGCTCTGCGGGCTCGTGGCCATCACGCCCTCGGCGGGTTGGGTGAACGGGACCGGCGCCATCCTGGTGGGTCTCATCGCCACCGTCATCGTCTGGTTCGCGTGGAACTACCTCTCCAAGGTCCGGCCCTTCTCCAAGGTGGACGACGCCCTGGGCGTGGTCTACACCCACGGCATCGCCGGCTTGACCGGCGGTCTGCTGGTCGGCATCCTGGCGGACCCGCACATGATCGAGTACGGCGTGGTCGGTAAGGTCTACGACGCGGCGGGAAGCTTCTCGGTGGCGGGTTGGTTCTACGGACACTCGATGCACCAGCTCTGGGAGCAGTTCCTCGCGGCGCTCTGGGTCATCGGCTGGACGTCGTTCATGACCGCGCTTATCTTCTTTGTGGTGAAGAAGACCGTGGGTCTGCGCGAGTCCGACGAGGTCCTCGCCATCGGCGACATCGCCATCCACGAGGAGGAGGCCTTCCCCGAGCCCACCTTCGGTGAGCCCGTCATGACCCCCAGCCACTCTCACACCGACAACATCTAAGGAGCGACATGAAGTTAATCAGCGCAGTGATCAAGCCGTTCAAGTTGGACGAGGTGAAGGTGGCCGCTCGCGAGTGTGGGGTCTCGGGGATGACGGTCAGCCAGGTGCGAGGGTTCGGGCGCACCGGCGGACACATCGAGATCTATCGCGGCAAGGAGTACGAGTTCGATTTCGTCGACAAGCTCCAGGTGGAGATCGTCACCACCGACGAGCTCGCCGACGCAGTGGTCGACGCGGTGGCGAACGCCGCGCGCACCGACACCGTCGGTGACGGCATGCTCTGGGTCACCGACATCGAGCACGTGGTGCGC
>JAGXBH010000073.1 GCA_018971185.1 Acidobacteriota bacterium | reverse complement strand
ACCACGCCGACACAACTCGCCGACAACTTTGCCCGAGAGGACGCGCACTGGGTGTCGCACACTGGGTGTCGCGCACTGGGTGTCGCGCACTGGGTGTCGCGCACTGGGTGTCGCGCACTGGGTGTCGCACACTGGGTGTCGCACACTGGGTGTCGCGCACTGGGTGTCGCGCACTGGGGACCGCACCCTTGATGACCACGACGCGGCGACGCCGAAAGAGACCCTCACCACCGAGGACGACACCGCGACGCGCCCACCGGCGACGTCGGTTTGACGTTCCGGGAACCGTCCGGCATGATCGAAGTAGCGATGAGTGCCTACGACGACCTAGTGACTGCCGCGCGATCCCTGCGCGACCAGGGGACCTCGATGTACTCCTTGGCCGATCTGGTCGCCGCCGCGCGGCGCTACGGCAGCACCTACCCCGAGAGCACGCTGCGCGCCGCGGTCGCCGCGATGGTCGCGACCAGCGCTGACGACGCCGAGGAACGTGACGCCCTCGTCGAGGTGCGAAAGGGCTGGTACCGACTGCGTCGCTGAGGCCTCCGCTAGTGCTGGTGCCGGTAGATCCGCTCGTTGTAGTCCTCGACCATGCGCGCCGAGGAGTACATGGGCGCCAGGCTGCGCAACGAGGCACGGATGCGCGACAACCACACCACGGGGATCCCGTTGGAGTCGCGCGCGAAGAACATCGGCTTGACCTCGTTCTCGAGCAAGTCGTACAAGGCGTTCGCGTCGCGCTCGTCCTGTTCGCGCGGGTCGTCGAGGGTGGAGCCGTCGATGGCCCAACCGTTCTGGCCGTTGTAGCCCTCGCTCCACCAGCCGTCGAGCACACTGAGGTTCAGGGATCCGTTCATGGCCGCCTTCATCCCGCTCGTGCCACTGGCCTCCATGGGCGGGCGCGGCAGGTTGAGCCACACGTCGCACCCCGCGACCAGCGAGGGCGCCACGCGCATGTCGTAGTCCTCGAGGAAGATCACCCGATTGAGCAGATCCATCTGCCGATTGACGCTGAACATGTTCTGGGCCACGGTCTTGGCCTCGTTGTCGAGGGGGTGCGCCTTGCCCGCGATGATGAACTGCGCGCCGAGCTCGTGGTCGATGATGTCGCGCAGTCGATCGATGTTGTGAAAGAGCAGGTCGAGGCGCTTGTACGTGGCGAGGCGCCGGGCGAAGCCCAGCGTCAGGAGGGTCGGGTCGAAGGCGTCCAGCCCCGAGACCGCGAGGTCGACGTCCTCACCGCGCGCCAGACGATCGACGACGATGCGAGCGCGGACCATCTCAACGAGGTGCAAACGCATCTTGCAGCGCGCGTCCCACAGGTCGATGTCGGGGATCTCGTCGACGTGGCTCCACATGTTCGCGTCGTGCGCGTGGCGTTCCCAGTCGTGACCGAGGAAGCGCGACAGCAGTTCGCGCATCGTGGGCGACATCCACGTGGGAAGGTGCACCCCGTTGGTCACGTAGGAGATCGGCACGTCCGCAGTGGACCGGTCGCTGAAGAGGGGCCGCCACATCTCGCGCGCGACCTCGCCGTGGCGTCGCGACACGCCATTCGTCGAACGCGAGCAGCGGATCGCGAGCGGGGAGAAGCCCAGGGGCTCATCGCTCGAGGTCGCGTCGATCCGGGTGAGCGCGGCCAGCTGGTCGCGGTCGATCCCCATCTCGTCGATGGAGTGGCCCAGCACGCGGAAGAACTCCTGCGAGGAGTAGGTCTCGTTGCCGGCCGGCACCGGGGTGTGGGTGGTGAAGGCGAAGCGGTCCTGGTTGATCGCGAGCAGCCGCGTGAGATCGGGTCGCTCGCCGGTCAACTGCGACGCGGTCTGGGCGGCCACCTCGAGCGACGCCAGTGCCGGGTGTCCCTCGTTCATATGGAACAGCCCCGGGGCGATTCCCATCGCGTCGAGCGCGCGCACCCCGCCGATGCCCAGCAGCGCGTACTGCGCCAGGCGGATGTCGTGACTACCCTCGTAGAGTCGCGAGGTGACCCAACGCTGCAGGGGCGTGTTCTCCTTGAGCTCGGTGTCGAGCAGGAACAGCGTCGTGCGACCCACGTTGACGCGCCACACCTGCGCCGTGAGTTCCGAGTCCCACACCGGCACTTTGACCTTGACCGGCTGGCCGTCGGCGCCGCGCACGCGCACGACGGGTAGCTGTCCGGTGTTGGCCTCGACCCAGTACTCGTGCTGCCAGCCCGAACGATCCATGCGCTGATGCAGGTAGCCGCGTCGATAGAGCAGCCCCAGTCCCACCACGTCGAGCGCCTGGTCCGAGGATTCCTTCAGGTAGTCCCCGGCCAGCACGCCGAGCCCTCCCGAGTAGACCGGTAGCGACTGGTGCACGGCGAACTCGGCGCACAGGAACGCGACCGGACCCGCGGCGGTGACCCGCGTGCTCGGACGGGCCAGGTCGGCCTCCATGCGCCGCGCCACGCGGTCGAGCGACGTGAGGTAGTCCTGGTCGGTCGCCGCGCGCAGGAGGTCGCGTTCGGGCAGGTTCAACAGGAATCGCACGGGATTCTCCCCGGCCAGGGTGAATCGATGGTCGTCGATCGCCGTGAAGAGCTCGGCCCCCCCGGGCGTCCAGCTCCACAAGTAGTTGTAGGAGATCCACGCGAGGTCCTCCAGGGGCTCGGGCAGGCGGCGGGCCAGTCGCTCGACCGCACGACGCACGTCACGGGTCCCATCAAATCGCTTGGTCATCCTTGAGAATCTAGTGGGTGTCCCCCACGGTGCCCCCTCGCCCGAGAAGATCGCTGAGACCGACGGCCCTCGCCAGGGGCGCCAGGAGCGCGCGATCGACGCCGTCGCGGTCGCGCGCGGCGATCGCGAGGAGCGCGCGCCGGATGGCCGCCTCGCCCACGGGGGTGACGAAGCGCGGGGTGCTCGCGAGCGCCAGGAGCGTCACCTCGTCGTGACGGTCCGCGTCACGAATGAGCAGGTCGCAGGCGAGAAGTCCCAGAGCGCCCTCCACGTCGAGCGACCCGGGCCCCATGAGACGCGACAGGGCCACCCGCGCCACGACGTCGGGTCCCAGGTGCGCCAGGTCGATCCGTCGCCACATGGTCGTGTCCGAGATGTCCACGTGCAGCCCCAGGCCCTCGTCGAGCGTCACGTGGGTCAAGAACGTGAAGCGGCGCAGCGTGCGCGAATTGGTGAGGGTGACGCGGATCTGGCCCACGTCGTTGGTCGCGTGGTCCACTCGCCACGATCCGCGACGTCGCCGCGCGAAGGAACCCGCGGTCGCGTACTCGGCGGCGGCCCCCGCGGCGATCTGTGCCTCGTTGGTGCGAAATCCCTCGCACGCGCGCTGCCACAACGCCGCACCCGTGACGCCGTGGGCCTTCGAACGCACCTCGGCCAGGCGTGCCACGAAGGGCGACTCGAAGTCGCGCCCGGTGCTGCGACGCGTGAGTTCCAGCGCGAGTGCGGCGTAACGCAGGACGATCGAGGTCTCGATCTCGCCGGGGTCCGCGAAGAACCAAGCGCAGCTGGTGAAGGCGAACATCAGGTTGCGGTGCGCCTCGCAGACCTCGAGCACCCGGCTGCGCTCGTCGTCGCCGAGGTCGCGGCTCTGGTGGCGCGCGACGAACTCCTGGGGCGACCACTCTCCCACGATCACCTTGCCGTAGTCGAGGAGGGCGCCGTCGCGCGAGCCCACGTGCTGCGCCAGTTCGGCGTCGAGCGCCGCCCCCGCCCTCTCGCGCAACCAGTCGAGGGCCCCGCGAAGCGGCGCGCGCCACGCCAGGTCGAAGCCCTCGCGCGCACCGGTGACACAGCCACAGTCCGATCGCCATCGCTCCACGCCGTGCGCGCAACTCCACGCGGACACGTCGTGCAGGCGCACCTCATGAGTGGGCGACTGGGTCGCTATCCAGTCACCCAACGCGGTCGCGAGGTGGTGGCGCTCGCCCAGGGCGCGCGTCGCCCAGGCGACGCCGAGGTCACCGAAGCGGTGATGGTGTCCGTAGGTCTC
The DNA here is from genome assembly GCA_018971185.1 of Acidobacteriota bacterium. Lineage (GTDB taxonomy): Bacteria > Actinomycetota > Acidimicrobiia > Acidimicrobiales > RAAP-2 > RAAP-2. Next base: position 2,819 of record JAGXBH010000073.1, on the reverse strand, counting down.
GCCGTCGGCGACCACGAGCACGACGCCGTCATCGACCACCTGCGCGGCCATGGCGTCGGCGAGGCCGTCGCCGTCACTCACGAGATCGGAGAAGGCCACCCGGTGCGAGAGGTCGTGGTGGCCGAACACCGCGGTGATGCGCGCACCGCTCGGCAGCGTGACGAAGTACGCGCGCGACGTGTCGAGGGTGTCGGGGGCGACGTCACGCCACTCGTCGCCGGGCGCGCGCGTGGCCCGAGCCTGGGTGGGCATCAAGACGGTGTAGGCGATGCCCTGGCGGGCCATCTCCTCGAGCGTGTCCAGGTCGACCGCCGTCTCGGGCAGCCACATGGCGACCGGGGACTCCGCGTAGCGCGATCGGTAGTCGTCGATCCCCCAGGCGATGAGTCGGGTCCGGTCGACCGGCGTCGCCAGGGGCACGATCGCGTGCACCAGCGGCGCGGCCATCACCCGAGTGCTCGCCGCCGCGGTGTCGCGCACCTGGCGTCGCAACGCCCGATCGACGTCGGGGGCGTAGTCGGCCAGCCAGTGATGCAGGGTGGGACCGAGGTCGAAGCTGCTGCGCGCGAGCGGCTCATAGAGCGAGGTGCTCGCGTCGTCGTCGAGCGCTACCGCGACCAGGGCGCGATAGCACTCGGCGGTGATGCGCTCGTTCCAGTCGTGGTAGGGCCAGGCGCTCCACTCGTGGTTGCACAGCCCCGTCCAGGGGTCCTCGCGCGGCGGCTGGTAGAAGTGGTAGTGGAAACCCGCGATTCCCGACATCTAGAGTCGCCGCTGTAGTACGACCAGGGAGAGGGGCGGCAGGGACATCCGCACCACCGTACCGCCGCCGTCGGGCCCGAGGGCGACCACGTGGACGTTCGTCGGGTAGCCGCTGCCCCCGTACTCCTCGTCGTCGGAGTTGACCAGCACCCGCCACGAACTCGACGCCGACACCGACACCTCGTACTCGTCGCGCGGTACGGGTGTGAAGTTGGCCACCACCACGAGCTCCTCCTCCCCTTCTCCGCGCCGCCAGACCAGGACGCTGCGCGCGGCGTCGTCACAACTGAGCCACGTGAAGTCCTGTGCGCGTGCGTCGTCACGATGCAGCGCCGAGTGCGTCGCGTAGAGCTCGTTGCACCTCTTCACCCAGCGCCACACGCCCTCGTGGGCCCCGTAGTCACGCAGGTGCCAGTCGAGGGACCGCTCGTGGCTCCACTCGCTGCGCTGGGCCAGTTCGCCCCCCATGAACAGCAGCTTCTTACCGGGCAGGGCGTACTGGTACCCCAGGAGGAGTCGCAGGTTGGCGAAGGACTGCCAGTCGTCGCCCGCCATCTTCGACAGGAGGCTGCCCTTACCGTGGACGACCTCGTCGTGCGAGAGCGGGAGCATGAACCGCTCGTGACTGGCGTAGACGCCGCGGAAGGTCAACTCCCCCTGGTGGTACTGACGAAAGAGCGGGTCGCGCGCGAGATAGTCCAGGGTGTCGTGCATCCACCCGAGGTCCCACTTGAACGTGAAGCCCAGCCCACCGTCGCCACTGGCGTGGGTGACCTTGGGCCACGACGTTGACTCCTCGGCGATCACCACCGCCCCGGGGAACGCGGAGGTGACCTCGTCGTTGCACTGGCGCAGGAAGGAGATGGCGTCGAGGTCGTCGCGGCCACCGTAGCGGTTGGGCACCCACTGCCCCGGGGCGCGGCTGTAGTCGAGGTAGAGCATGGAGGCCACCGCGTCGAGTCGCAGCCCGTCCACGTGGTACTCCTCGAGCCAGAAGCACGCCGAGGAGATCAAGAAGCTGCGCACCTCGTTGCGGCTGTAGTTGAAGGTCCAGCTCAGCCAGTCCGGGTGCACGCGCTGACGCACGTCGGCGTGCTCGTAGAGGTGCGTCCCGTCGAAGAGTCCCAGGGCGTGCGCGTCGGAGGGGAAGTGAGAGGGCACCCAGTCGAGCAGGACGCCGATGCCGTGCGCGTGGAGCTCGTCCACGAGGAACTTGAAGTCGTCGGGGTCGCCGTAGCGCGAGGTGGGCGCGAAGTACCCGGTCGTCTGGTACCCCCACGAGCCGTAGAACGGGTGCTCCATGATCGGCAGGAACTGCACGTGGGTGAAGCCCAGCTCCGCGCAGTAGGCCGGCAACTGTGCGGCCATCTCGCGGTAGGTGAGGCTGCGATTCGCCTCCTCGGGCACCCGTCGCCACGAGCCGAGGTGCACCTCGTACACCGACACCGGCCGGCTGCGCGCCACGTAGCTCGCGCGATCGTTCATCCAGCGCTGGTCGCGCCACTCGTAGCGTGACTCCCACACGCGCGTGGCGGTCTTGTCGGGCACCTCGAAGTGGCGCCCGAGCGGATCGGCCTTGTCGATGTCGCTGCCCCCCAGTCGCGAACGGATCCGGTACTTGTAGGTCTGACCCTTCGACGCGTGCGGCACGAACCCCTCCCACACCCCGGAGTTGTCGCGGGCGAAGAGCGCGTTGGCCGTGCCGTCCCAGTCGTTGAAGTCCCCCACCACCGCCACGCGCTCGGCGTTGGGCGCCCAGACCGCGAAGTAGCAGCCCGCCACGCCCTCGGCGATCATCGGGTGACAGCCCAGATGGTGATGGAGTCGGAAGTGTCGCCCCTCGTTGAACAGGTGCAGGTCCTCAGCCGAGAGGAGCGTGACGTCAGAGACCCGGGGCTGCCCGTGACCCCCCGAGGCAAAACCACGACGTTCCCTCAAGGGCGCGAGGGCCTCGCTCAACACCGTGGTCGCGGCCAACTCCTCGAGGCTCAGGGGGACCAGTTGACTCCAGTTCGCGCGCTCGTCGAAGGTCCCGGGCAGGTTCACCCCCGTCGCCA
>JAGXBH010000072.1 GCA_018971185.1 Acidobacteriota bacterium | reverse complement strand
GGACGCCTCGTCCTACAACTCGGAGCTGCTGGCCGCCTTCACGGGCCACGCGACGCCGACGGTTGTCTTTGACTCCATGGACACCCAGACCGCGGCGACGTTGTTCTCCAACGCGCAGTCGCTGGGCTACATGACTAACACGGTATGGATCGGCGACGACCTGCAGTCCGCGCCACAGGGTGACTACGCGAAGTCCTTCGGGCCGACCGCGTCGACGAACCTGGTGGCCGCCCTGCCGGCGACCCCGACGACGGCCAATGGTGCGTACAACCACTTCCTGTCCGACTACCAGGCCGTGTGGAAGACCACGTCCATCATCCCGACGACGTTCAACGAATACGACTCGATCGTGATCGCGTCGCTGGCGATGACGGCGGCGAAGTCCACCGACCCCAAGGTCTGGGTGAAGTACATCAAGACGGTGTCGAACCCGCCGGGGACCTCGTGTGGGACCTACGCGGGCTGCTTGGCGCTCTTGAAGCACGGTAAGAAGATCGACTACAACGGAGCTGCCGGCAACGACAACTTCAACAAGTACAACAACGTCTTCTCCGGCTTCCAGATGCTGGGCTTCACCCCGAGCCTGAACAACAAGCTCGACGGCTACATCACCCCGGAGCAGTTGGCCGCGGTGGTCGCCAAGGGCGGTTGATCCCGTAGTACCCAACGCAGTCCCGCGAAGGGGATGGTCGGTGGCGCGAGCCACCGACCATCCCCGGCGCGGTCTCGGACCCCGAGCGCGACCGCCGGTGCGCGCGAACGTTGCGACCCGGCGCGGCGGCCGTGTTCGCTGTACTTCCTTGGTGACGCCGACCACGTGAGCTAAGGAGCCTAAGGAAACCACCATGACCGACATGCTCAAGGGAATTCGCGTCATCGACCTGACCACCGTCCTGGCCGGTCCCTTCGCCGCCTACCACCTCGGTCTGATGGGGGCCGACGTCATCAAGGTCGAGGTCCCGGTCACCGGAGATATGGCCCGTGAGTTCGGTGAGAACGAGGAGTTGCGCGCGGCGCACATGGGTCCGTCCTTCGTCGCGCAGAACTCCGGCAAGCGCTCGGTGACCATCAACCTGAAGGACGCTGAGGGCGCGCGCGTCTTCGAGCGCCTGCTGCGCTCCTCCGACGTGCTCTTAGAGAACATGCGGCCGGGCGTCCTCGAGCGCCTGGGATTCTCCGCGACTCGCATCGCCGAGATCAACCCCCGACTGGTGTACTGCGCGCTGTCGGGTTTCGGACAGACGGGTCCACTGGCCACTCGACCCGCCTACGACCAGATCATCCAGGGCTTCGCGGGGATCGCGTCGGTCACCGGCCACGCCGAGGGCGGTCCGGTGCGCGTCGGTTACCCGGTCTGTGACACCCTCGGCGGCTACGTGGCCGCCATGGCGATCGGCGCCGCGCTCGTCAAGAGCTCGCGTAGCGGACGAGGTAGCTACCTCGACGTGTCGATGCTCGAAGCGGCGCTGACCTCCATGAGCTGGGTGATCTCGGAACACCTCATCAGCCACCGCCCCGCGGTGCGTCACGGCAACGACAACGCGGCCTCGTCGCCGTCGGGCACCTTCGAGACGGCTGACGGGCCAATCAACATCGCCACTAACACCCAGACGCAGTTCGCCGCCTTGTGCGAGGTCGTCGGGCGAAAGGACCTGCTCGACGACGAGAGGTTCGTCACCCGCTCGGAGCGCAAGCGCCACCGCCGCGAACTCTCCGCGGAGCTCGACGCCGCGCTGGCGGCGCGTAGCGCCGAGGAGTGGGAGGAGTTGCTCGCCGAAGTGAGCGTGCCCGCGGGACGACTCCTCGACGTGGAGCAGGCGCTCAACCAGGCTCAGGTCCGCGAACGCGGGCTCGTGCACGAGATCGCCCTCGACGCACCAGGTGGTCCGACCGTACGGGTCCTGGGAAGCGGCGTGCACGTCGACGGCGAGACGCTCGCGCCCTCGATGCCCCCGCCCCGACTCGGTCAGCACACCGACGACATCCTTCGTGAACTCGGCTACGGCGCCGAGGAGATCACCGCGCTACGAGAGAGGCAGGCCGTCTAGTGAGTGTCACGCAATACCCCCGCGTCGTGATCATCGAGGAGGGCATGCGAGAGGGCATGCAGATCGAGAGCGCCGATATCAGCGTCGAGGCGAAGATCGAACTGCTCAACGCCCTGTCGCGCACTGGCCTCGGCACCATCGTGGCCTGCTCGTTCGTCAGCGCGAAGTGGACGCCCCAGATGGCCTGCGCCGACGAGTTGATGGAGCGCTTCACGCCGGTGCCCGGCGTCCGCTACACCGCCTTGGCCCTCAACGACAAGGGGCGCGAGCGCGCGGCACGGTTCATGCCCCCCCTGGTCGAATCGATCGAGTACCCGCGCACGCTGGTCCACCTCTGTGACGTCTTCGTACGGCGCAACACCAATCGCTCCCAGGCCGACGAGATCGCCCGGTGGCCCGACGTCATCTCGCGCGCCGTGTCCGAGGGGCACACCAGCGCCGGCATCGCCATCAACGCCGCGTGGGGCTCGAACTGGCTGGGTCTCTTCGACCAGGAGTACCGCATGTCGATGCTCCAACGCCAGCACGACCAGTGGAGCGCGGCGGGCGTGAAGGTGGATCGGGTCTGGTTGGGCGACCCGATGGCCTGGAACATGCCCGACCAGGTGGCCGCGCAGCTGCTCGCCATCCGCGAGCGCTGGCCCGACATCCACACCTTCCACCTGCACCTGCACGACGCGCGCGGCACCGCGCTGCTGTCGGCCTACGAGGCGCTGCGGGTGCTGGGACCGAACGAGACCCTGATCATCGACTCGTCGATCGGCGGGATGGGTGGGTGCCCCTACGGGGGTCACGGGCGCATGACGCGAATGATCCCCACCGAGGACCTCGTCAACCTCCTGCACGAGCTCGGCATCGACACCGGTGTCGACCTGGCCCGGCTCATCGACGCCGCGTTGTTGGCCGAGGAGGTGGTGGGACACCCGCTGTGGGGCCACGTCTCCAAGGCGGGGCCGCGGCCGCACGCCATCGAGGACCTGTTCCCCATGGACCTGCCCTTCATCGAGACCGAGGCCCAGGCGCAGCACTTCCGCCTCGGACCCCGGGCGTACGAAGGGGCGCGCTCGCCCTGGGCGGAACCGATCGTCTCGGCGGCTCGCGACGCCCTCGTCTCGACGAAGGGGCGACCCTCGAGTGACTAGCCGCCCTCGCGACGACGCGGTCCCTCGGACCTCGGGTGCTCGCGAGGGACGCGCGCGACGACGCGCGCTCAGGGACCGACGCCGGGCCCCCATCGGGTCCCTCGTCGCGGGTCCTCAGCAATTATCCTGGGCGTTAGCGCGAGGACCAGAAGGGCAGTCATGGCGACGGTAAAGGACATCGCCAACACGACGTCGATGCGCTCGCTGGAGCGGTCCTTCGAGATCCTCGACATCCTGCGACGTAGTCGCGTGCCCATGCGCCTGACGGACATCTCGATCGAATCGGGGATCCACCTGGCGACCACTCAGCGCATCTTGAGTGTGATGTTGCACTACGGCTACGTCTCGCAGGAGCGTTACGGCTACACCGTGGGCGTGACCTCGATGATCAACGCCTACGCCTTCCACATGACCAATTCGCTCTCGCAGATCACCCTGCCGATCCTCCAGGAGTTGGCGGCGGCGAGTGGCTTCATGTCCGCCCTGTCGGTGCGCGTGGATATGGCCCAGGTGATGATCCTGCGCGTTGAGGGTAACGAGCCTGCGCGCTACCTGCTGCCCTTAGGTGAGTTGACGCCCCTGCACATGGGCGGGGCGCGCATCTTGGCGGCGGCGCTGTCGGACGAGGACGTCAAGGAGCTCATGAAGGACATCCCGGAGTTCCGTCTCGCCAGCGGCCAGGTCGTGACGCGCAAGGAGTTCGTCAAGAACCTCGAGTCGATCCGTCAACAGGGTTACGTCTACAGCGTCTCGGAACGCGAACTCGGATCGGCGTCGGTGGCGGTTCCCGTGCTCAGTCAAGAGGGAGAAGTGGTGGCGTCCCTGCAGGTCTTCGGGCGCGCCGCGGACCTCGACCAGAGCAAGGCCGAGTGGTGCATCGTGGAGCTCAAGCGCGCCAGCACGGCCATTACGAAGCGACTACCGTGAGCGACGTCGACGCGGGGGTCCCCCGTGTCGTGACCCGACCCGAGGAGGGGACGAGCCCATGATCGACTACACGTTGCGGGTGCACGCCAGCGAGGAGAACCTCGCGCGCGAAGAGCAACTCGCCTGGCGCCTGGCGCGCGTCGCCACCGACGCGGTGGAGGTCGACGACGACGTCGCCGACATGATCGTCAATCGCGTCATCGACAACGCGTCGGTGGCCGCCGCGTCACTCGTGCGCACGGCGGTGACCGCCGCGCGTGCTCAGGCGCGCAGTCACGTGATGACCCCGGGCGCCACCGTCTTCGGGACCGCCCGGGACCTTCGCGTCTCGCCCGAGTGGGCCGCGTGGGCCAACGCGGTCGCCGTGCGCGAACTCGACTTCCACGACACCTTCCTCGCGGCGGAGTACTCGCACCCCGGCGACAACATCGCGCCCCTGGTGGCCGTGGCCCAGCACGCGGCAGTCTCGCGCCAGCTGGGCGGCCGCGAGTTGGTCCGCGCGATCGCCACGGGCTACGAGGTGCAGATCGACCTGGCGAGGACCATCTCCCTGCACCAACACAAGATCGACCACGTGGCGCACTTGGGCCCGAGCGTCACGGCCGGCTTGGGGACTCTGCTCGGGCTCGGCGAGGACACCATCTTCCAGGCCATCGGTCAGGCCCTGCATACCACGACCGCCACGCGACAGTCGCGCAAGGGCGAGATCTCCAGCTGGAAGGCCTTCGCGCCCGCCTTCGCGAGCAAGGCCGCGATCGAGGCGGTGGACCGCGCGATGCGCGGCGAGACGTCGCCGACGCCGATCTACGAGGGCGAGGACGGCGTCATCGCCTGGATGCTCGGGGGGCCCGAGGCCCGCTACATCGTCTCACTGCCGGCACCGGGGGAGGCGAAGCGCGCGATCATGGAGAGCTTCACCAAAGAGCATTCCGCGGAGTACCAGGCGCAGGCCTGGATCGATCTCGCGCGCCGTCTCCACCGTGAGCACCCCGAACTCATTGACGGCACGCTGGTCGAGCGGATCGTGATCCACTCCTCCTACCACACCCATTTCGTCATCGGCTCGGGTGCCCACGACCCTCAGAAGTATGACCCGGCGGCCTCGCGCGAGACGTTGGACCATTCGCTGCCCTATATCTTCACCGTCGCCCTGCAGGACGGCGCGTGGCACCACGGCGGCTCCTACGCCGCGGAGCGGGCGCGACGACGTGACACCGTGGAGCTCTGGCGTCGGGTGAGCACCGTGGAGGACCCGGAGTGGAGTCGGCGTTACCTCTCCGAGGATCCCCGGGAGAAGGCCTTCGGGGGGTGGGTGGAGATCGTGCTGACCGATGGCACCACCCTCACCGAGTCCATCGTCGTGCCCGACGCGCACCCGCTGGGCGCGCGTCCCTTCGCGCGCGAGGACTACATCGCCAAGTTCCGTACCCTGGCGGCGGACGCGCTCGAGTCCGCCGAGATCGAGCGCTTCCTCGATGTGGCGCAGTCACTGGCGGGTCTGCGGCCCGATCAACTCGATCAGCTGACCTTCACGGCGCGACCGGGACTGCTGGAGTCGGTGCCCGAGCCCGCGGGGTTGTTCTGATGTTGTACGCCACGCCGAGCGCCGCGGACAAGCGCGCGTCGCTGCGTCAGCGCCTGGGTACCGGTGACCTGCTCCTCCTGCCCGGTGCGTTCAACCCACTCTCGGCGAAGCTCATCGAGGCCAAGTCGTTCGATGGCGTCTACGTCTCGGGGGCGGCGATGTCGGCCGAGCTGGGACTGCCCGACATCGGCCTCACCACGCTGAGCGAGGTGGCCCAGCGAAGCGCCCAGATCGCCCGGGTCACGTCGCTGCCGGCCCTGGTGGACGCCGACACCGGATTCGGTGAGCCGATGAACGTGGCGCGGACGGTCCAGATCCTCGAGGACGCGGGGGTGAGCGCGTTGCACATCGAGGATCAGGTGAACCCCAAGCGCTGCGGACACCTCGACGGGAAGCAGGTGGTGGACACCGCGACCGCGGTGCAGCGCATCCGCGCGGCCGTCACCGCGCGGCGCGACGACAACCTCGTGATCATGGCGCGCACCGACGTGCGCGCCGTCGAGGGACTTCCGGCGGCGCTGGAGCGTGCGCGCGCGCTGGTGGACGCCGGAGCGGACGCGATCTTCCCCGAGGCCCTGGTGGACCTGGGGGAGTTCGAGAGGATGCGCGCGGCCATCGACGTGCCGATATTGGCGAACATGACCGAGTTCGGCAAGAGCGAGCTCTTCACCACGCGTCAGCTCGGCGACGTGGGCGTGAACATGGTCATCTTCCCGGTGTCGCTCCTGCGACTCGCGATGGGCGCGGCGGAGCGCGCCCTCGACGTGCTCCGCGAACGCGGCACGCTCGAGTCGCTGCTCGGCGAGATGCAGCATCGCCGAGACCTCTACGAACTCCTCGACTACGCCTCGTACCAGGAGTACGACGCGAGCGTCTTCAACTTCGAGTTGCCGCGCTGACACTGACGTGGCGCGCTCGGCCCACCACGTACCCGCCCACCCACGTGAGGACCTCGGGCGGACGGGCCGCCTGAGCACTTGACAACGCGACGGTCGTGATGGTGGTATTCGTGGATGGTCCTAGCCAACGACGCGCCGCACCGCCGGCGGGCGACCGGGGCGGGGAGCGACGGGGACGAGCGGCGCCGCGTTCGCCTTGGCGCCCAAGACCTCATCGGATCGAACGATGAGTGAGTTGCCTGAACTCCTGGT